>JAIOSX010000236.1 GCA_021107345.1 Candidatus Aegiribacteria sp. | reverse complement strand
TGATTTCGTTTTCACTCTTTTGACTTTGGTTTTGTCACGCGGTTATGTTCAAACAGAGAGTGTTCAGTCCTCTGTAGATGGAGTTGTTACAGTTGAAAGAGAAGCAGATCAGTAAATATTTCGATCTCGGGCTGATCGGTATGGCAGTAGTTACGCCTGAGAAAGATATTATTGAAGCCAATGATTTCTTGTGTGATATGGTCGGCTTTACTAAGGACGAGCTGCTCAGGATCAAGTGGTCTGACATTTCCCATCCTGATGACCTGCAAATTAATGAATCCAAACTCAATCAAGTACTTTCAGGTGAGATGGACGGTTATTCGCTTGAAAAACGTCTCATTCGCAAAGACGGCAGTACCATTTTTGTTAATATCTCATCGAAGTGTACCAGGAAAGAGGACGGCTCCATAGAACATATTATTTCGCTCGTGCAGGATATCACCGAAAGAAAGAAGGCTGAAAAGATCATCAGGAAATCTGAACTGAAATACAGAACAGTAGTTGAGAATGCGAGAGAGTACATATGGCAGATTGACATGCAAGGTAATTTCGTATTCATCAACAGGTATGCCGAAGAAATGTCCGGTCAGAAAAGCACTAATCTGAAAGGAATGACTTTCTCACCTGCTATTCATCCCGATGATCTGGAACGCGTCCAAACGGTATTCCTGGACACATTAACTGGAAATGTCAACGAGTACGAAACCAGAATAGTTGATGATAAAGGAATCGAGGATGTTCTTCTGGTTCAGACGATTCCCCTGTACGAAGACGAAGAGATCACCGGTACTCTGAGTTTCGGAAGAAACATCACCGAACGCAGAAAAATGGAAGAGGCATTACGTGAGAGTGAGGAAAAATACCGCACTCTTGTCGAACAGAGCCATGATGGCATCTACATCTACAGGGAAAACAGGTTTCTCTTTGTCAATGACCGTGTATGCGAACTCACCGGTTACAGCAAAGAGGAATTGTACGATCTGGATGTCTGGGAGCTGATTCATCCGGATGACAGGGCAGAAATCGAGAAATACAAAATAAACATATCTAATGGAATTGGAATCCCAAACATCTATCAGATCAGGGTTATCTCAAAGGACGGACAGATCAGGTTTATTGAAGTATCAGTCAGGATCATTACCTATCAGGGTGAATCCACAATACTTGGAGTGGGAAGAGATATCTCTGATCAACTGAAGCTCGACGAGGAGAGACAAAAAAACCAGAGACTGGAGTCCCTGGGAATCTTCGCTGGGGGCCTGGCGCACGATTTCAACAACTTTCTCACAGGCATCCTTGGCAACATATCCCTCGCAAAAACAATGACTGAACCAGGAAGCGATATCTACAGGATTCTCTCTAACTCGGAGAATGCTTCGAACAAGGCATCCAGTCTGACCCACCAGCTTCTGACCTTCGCTAAGGGAGGAGTACCTGTAAGGGAGAATCTCTCCATCAATGAACTGCTGAGACAATCAGCAGATTTCGTCCTGAGCGGTTCAAATGTAAACGCATCGTATGATATTCCCTGCGATCTCTGGACAGTGAATGCGGACAAGGGGCAGATCAGCCAGGTTATTCAGAACATCATCATCAACGCTGACCAATCCATGCTGGATGGAGGAGTGGTAGAGATCAATGCAAGGAATACAGAAATAGATTGTGATACATCCATGCAACTGAATCCTGGCAAATACGTGAAAATAGAGATATGTGACAGTGGCACAGGCATATCAGAAGATCATATATCGAATATTTTCGATCCTTTCTATTCAACGAAAAAGAAAGGAAGCGGTCTGGGTCTTACAACCGCTTTCTCGATAATAAAGAAGCATGATGGAAATATCATAGCGAAAAGTAGATACGGTATCGGAACAGCTATCATCATCCACCTCCCGGCATCAACAGATAAGGTAATCGGGAATATTGATAAAAAGGATTATTCTGAAACTCATGAGGGACGTATCCTCATCATGGACGATAAGGATATCGTAAGAACCACTATATCCAGCATGCTTGAACATCTCGGGTACGATATCGAGAGCGCGAGAAATGGAGATGAAGCGATAGAAAAGTACCGCAGAGCAAGGCAAAATGGTGAACCTTTCAAGCTTGTGATTCTGGATCTGACAGTCCCGGGAGGAAAGGGCGGAAGGGAAACGATAGAGGAACTGAGGAAAATCGACCCTGATATAAAGGCGATTGTATCAAGCGGTTATTCCACGGATCCGGTCATGGCCCATTACAAGGAATACGGTTTCATGGGGGTCATTATGAAACCTTATACACTCAGGAAAATCGAATCGAGCATACGCGAAATATTAGAATCGTAATTCCGGACCGCAAACCCCGCCGGCATTTCTATTTGTCGGAACTCGATGGATTTCAGTTCTTGATTTCATTGACGGGGTAGCATTATCTTCTGTATTGTCACTTCAGGTAAAAATTCACTTCTGTATAGACAGTGTGTAAATGTTCTCCTTAGCAATTTTGAAGCTGGTGGAAAATCCAGTTTCCTATTGGCCGGTATCAATCCTTTTCTGAAAGGTCTGATTATGCCAGAATACGATGAAATCATTCAGGAATTCAAGACCGTTTCCGGCTACCATGAGGGTGCCGTATACTGCAGGGCCGATCTGCACACACATTCCCCTGCATCGGAATGCAGCTGCTACACCCTTCCCGCGGTCCTTGAGAACCTCTTTCCCCGGCGGAAAGACGGACAGACTGCAAAGGAATTCCACTACGAGAAATACGACATGATCTGCATTCTCTCGGAATCCGAGTCGAATGGTGGCGCAGCATCGTTCACTGAAGCCTTTTCGGACACTGAAGTTCAGTCGCTTCCAACCCTGGGAGGGCATCCGAAAATTGATCATGGGCTGTTGAGTGATATCACGATGGCATGGCTGGATCACATAACATCCATCACAGATGCCCATGAAACCGAGAGCGGGAAGCGGAAGGTTAGAGATAAACTGATCGATATGTCTCTGATCGATATCGGCAGGTACATCAAGAGCTGTCTCTTCCCAGAGGAGTACGTGCTCAGGTGCTATATCGAAGGCATGAGCCTGACTGCTCTGACCGATCACAACCATCCCGGATACATCGTTCCAAGGGTTCCCAAGATTGGGACCTGGTATTCCGCGATAAGATCGGTCAACTCACGGTATCTCGGAGAGATATATCATGATGATCCAAACAGGCGGGTAAGGCAGACCATGCTGAACCGTCTGTTCTACGCAAAGAATGCTCTTGAAAGGGATGAGCGCGTTGAGAAACACAGGCTTGAAGGAAAGAACCACAAGCAGTCGGCCAAGAAACTGAACTCCCTCGGAGATCGGATTGAGCATATTGAAGAACGGATATCCTTCTGGACCGATGAGGACAATCACATACGACCACTCAGGCTCCTGCCAGGATTAGAGATCACTGCAAGCAACGTTCATCTGCTGGCGGTGTTTCCACCGAAATGGTACTCCAGTCTGCGGATTGCGAGCATACTGGGATCCATCGGAATTCGGGAAGAACACTGGGGAAGAGGATTCATCGCCGCTGCTTCCTCCAGTGTCCAGGACACCATATCCATCGTTTCGAAAGAGGGGGGTATCGTGATACCCGCCCATTCCAACAGTGATCACAAGGGGCTGCTCAGGCTCTTCAAAAAAGGGGTGGCGCTGAACAAGGTAATAGAACATCCGTCGCTCCTGGCACTTGAGACAGTGGGCGGCACGGTGAAGCTTCGAGACAAGGGTAAAGGGTTGAATTCCTGTGAGACCCTCCACTGGCTTGATACCGCATCCAACCGCCCAAGTCGTTCGAAACCCATCTGCTTCGTGAAGGGCTCGGATGCACACGAGATCAGGCTGGAAGTGGACGGCACCGGTGAGGACATAGGCTCAAGGTTCACCTGGGTAAAACTGGACATCCGCAGGAATGACACAGTCGACGAGGTATTCAGATCGCTCAAACTGGCACTTCTCAGCGGACAGAGCAGGATCATCGAGTTCCCGGTCGAGGATGGATACAACTATACAGCGGGCAAAGATGAAACTTACGTCGTGAAGAAAAAGGACCGTTCGGCACTGCTCGTATCCCATCTTTCCGGACCAGCTATCATCGGTCTCTTTGTTCAAGGCAGAGGAACATACGGCAACGGACTGTCACTCAGGTTCAATCCCTACCTGAACTGCATTGTGGGTAGTGGCGGCAAGTCTACGGTGATCAGGTATCTTTCCTATGCATTCGGACTTCAGAACTTCCTTTCCGGCACCAGCAAGAGCTGGCTGCCCGAAACCGTCCGTGTTTACTGGCATGCTGAAGGCAGCGTCTACTGCACTGAACGAAAGGGAAGGCACATAGATCCTTCCGAGGCTGAAACTCGTTACTACCTCCTGGGTGTAGATGGAGCCTGGGCTGAAACGCCCACTGTCCCGGAAGCCAGTATTGTGATCTGGCCCTCACCTGCCGAACAGGCGAACAGAAACGGTTTGAGCAGTTTCGAGGACGAGCTGATAGACCAGCTGGTCGAAAGTCTGGCCTTCTCCGGGAATACCGGCATCGGACCTCTATTGATCAACCAGCCGCGGGATATCTTTAACAACCATCGGCTTTTCCGAAAGGTACTGGAGAAACCCTATATCAAACAGAGACAGATAATCTGGAGTACCGGCAGTCTCAACGTTCCCACCGCACTGGATGCAGAGAAGATATTTGTCACTACCGAGAAGAAACAGGGCAAGCTGATGGAGCTGGTCTGCGCAGGTGACCTGCATGAGGACAGGATAAGGGAAATACTCCTTCATGAGTTCGAGGGTGGTCAGCTCGCATTCACCAGGAGGGCAAACCTATTTTCTATCTGACACTGACGATGCTGTAAAAGCCAGTTCCTGTTGCCAGAAACAGTAACAGTGATTACTATTTTATAAACTGGGGTCTGTTCAGATGAATCTCTCCAGATTATGATATTCTTGAATGATGATTAACACGGAACCCGCTGCTTTTCCGGCAGTCGGTAAAACACAACTCCCAGGGAGGAAATAAATGTTCAGAATTCTTGCATATCTCTGCTATGCTTTTGCAGTAGCAGATATTGCTCTTGCTAATACAGGCACATACGATATAACCGGAGTAGTATGGTCACCTCTGGTTGCCGCAGCACTGGGCTGGATATTCATGAAACTTCACAATAGAGACAAATAGGGTCAATGAACTCGATGTAGATACAACCGCCAATATTACAGTCACTGCCGGCGGGGGCAGATCATGTACTCTTGAACACGTTTCTTCTCTGCGGGAGTGTTGCTGGCTGAGGATTCCGGAGATATAATCTTATTCATGAGAGGTGACTTGAATGAATGAAGAACTGAGGAAAATCCACCACAACCTGGCAATTGAATGCTTCAATTCAACCTGGAACCTTCTGGACAGGAAGGATCGCACCAGGGATGATGATCTGAAAATGATACATTGCGCTCATTGTTCCCGATTCCACTGGGGTGAGATAGGAACACCGCTGGAATTCCAGAGAGGTGAGTGGCAGACATCCAGGGTTTACTCCGTACTCAATCTGGGCGAATCTGCTCTTTATCACGCTCAGTACTGCCACGATCTTTGTGTGGAAAATGGAATTAACGATTTTGATATGGCCTTTGCCTGTGAAGCTATGGCCCGAGCGTACCATGTCCTTGGAAACACCGAAGAAAGAGACAGATTTATTGAGCTGGGGAAGAGTGCTTCACAAAGCATAGAGGACCCTGAAAACAAAGATTATTTCCTGGGAGAACTCAACTCCATAATATCCTGACACACAGGTTCAGGACAGTTGAACTGTAAGCAGCCGGTTACATCAGGTCAGGGCGGAAGGCATCCTCAAGATAAGTGTCCATTCGGAGGTTCATGGATGAGCCCCTGACAACAGCCACATCAAAGCGTATCTGGCCTGAAGGGGGTTTCGCTGAAAGGTAAGCCGAAGCGGCATGTACAATTCTTGCCTGCTTCTCTGAATCTATCTTATCAAGTGTAATCGTAGCTGAACTATCAGAAGCGAACTTGACTTCAACGAAGGATAGTATATCCTCTTTCCTTGCAATTATATCAATTTCTGACCTGCGCGTTCTGAAATTCCGGGCTTCGATATCCCATCCCTTCTGCTCAAGCCACCGGCATACGAAGGATTCGGTCTCCCTGGAGATATCACTCAAAGCGAAACCTCAGCTGTATATCATTCTTCATGGGAGCGAAGGACATCCTGTGAATCGGGGAAGGGCCAAGTTTACTGATGGCTTTAATATGGTCTTTCGTGCCGTAACCCTTATTGGAAGCGAAGCCGTATCCTGGATACTTCCTGTCAGCCTCTATCATGATATCATCTCTCGTGACCTTTGCGATTATACTGGCAGCAGCAATTGAAAGGCTTTTTGAATCACCTTTTACAATGAATTCTGCGGGGATGTTCAAATTCTTTACCGGAAGGCCATCGATGAGAAAGAGATCAACAGGTATACCCAGTGCACCGGCAGTTCGCGTAAAGGAAAGGCGCACGGCTTCAGCCATACCCACTGTGTCGATCTCAGTAGATTCGACAATACCTGTTGAGAAGTATTTTGATTCTTCGATTATCACCGGGAAGAGCTGCCTGCGCTTACTGTCGGAAAGCTTCTTGCTGTCGTTGACACCCTTCAGAACAGTATCCGGGGGAAACATTACCGCTGCCGCTATAAGGGGGCCGGCATGGGGACCTCTCCCCGCCTCATCGATTCCCGCGAATACGGGATACTTCGATCGGAAATTTTCATCGAACAGGTGAAGATTAATATCCGTAGTACTATTTCCTGGCGCCGAATGTCTTCTTCTCTTTGATCCGTGCGGCCTTACCTGTTTTGTTGCGAAGGTAGAAGAGTTTGGATCTGCGGACCTTCCCTGCTCTGGTTACTTCAATCTTCTCGATGAGAGGTGAATTGAGCGGGAATACTCTCTCAATACTTACGCCGCCTGATATTTTTCTTACCATGAACGTCTCGGAAGTTCCGCCTCCCCTGCGGGAAATAACAACTCCCTGGAAGATCTGTACTCTGGTCTTCTCGCCTTCTACAACCTGAAAGTGAATTTTCACCGTGTCCCCAGTGTTGAACTCGGGATAATCATCCCTTATCTGTGAGGACTCAATACTTCTGATAATGTTATCCATTCTTCTGCTCCTTCTGTCTATCCGCCAAACGCAACGAGCGGATAAAGCGTTCCCTTAAATTCTCTTCACTTTCCGAATCTATAAGATCCGGACGTTCTCTTCTTGTCAGCTCCAGTGCCTTTCTGAATCTCCACTCTTCAATCTCCGAATGGTTTCCAGAAATAATAACCTCCGGAACCTTCAAATCTCTATAATCGGCTGGTCTTGTATACCTCGGATAGTCCAGCAATCCGGTAGCGAATGAATCCGATTGAGCGGATTCCATTCTTCCCAGAACCCCCGGAAGCCATCTGAACACCGCTTCCAGAAGGAACATGGCCGGTATCTCACCACCTGATACCACCGCATCACCCACACTTATTTCGTCGGTTACGACAGTATCCCTGAACCTTTGATCGATTCCACCATACCTGCCGCAGAATACTATCATCCTGCCTGACTCTGCAAGTTCACATGCCAGATCATGATCCAGCCTTCTCCCCTGGGGTGTCATGAATATGACCCTTGCATCTTCCCTCCAGGGTATCCGCTCAAATGTTTCAAACAGCGGTTCAGGCCTTAAAAGCATACCGGCGCCGCCGCCGAACTGGTAATCGTCAACAGAACCTCTGTCGTCAATGGCTCTGTTTCTGATATCGAGGATAGAAAGATCTACCAGACCTTTCTCAACAGCCCTTCCGACGATCCCGCATTCCTGAAATGGAGCGAAAAGGTCCGGGAACAGTGTAGCAATGACTGCCTGCATTTCAGGAGCCTTTCCTACAATGAAACATTGGCAGACACACTCCTAAGTTCCAATCACAGCTGAAGCTCTTCCAGTCCTTCAGGAAGGTCAAGCTCAATAACTTTTTCCTTCCAGTCTATCGAGCCTTCACTCATCACCATAATAACGGGAACATGAAACCTGTTTCCATTATTCTCCACAAGAAGCATAGGATTCGCGTCGGCAGGTTCGACATCCACTATCCTCATGCGGCATCCACGGGACAGTATCTCCAATCCTGCAAAACTGTAAAGAGGTATGAATCCCATCTTCGCATCGGCTTCATCCCTGGCTAAGTAGATTGAGCCGTTTATGCATTCCTCGGCATCATCCCTGGCAATCTCCTCAAAGGTAAGATTAAACCTTGAGCCTCCACCATAGGTGCATCGACTTACTGTGAGAGGTCTGTTCCCGTTGAGCAGAATCACCGTTCCCGCCGGAACCTCGGGAACTCCATACCCCAGAAAAAGCCTGACTCTCAGTCCGCCCTTCAGCCCGTGTGTCTTTTCTACGTACCCGAGATATACGATATCGTCGGGGACTGAGCTTTCCGAATCAGTCAATAATTCTTACTGTAGCCTTCTGCTCCAGACGGGCAGCAGCTGATCTGATAATAAGTCGCATACCCTTTGCGATTTTACCTTCGCGGCCTATAACCCTGCCCAGATCGCTCTCGGCTACCTTCAATTCGTAAATGGTAACATCCTCCTCGACTGTTTCTTCAACAGAAACAGCTTCAGGATCTGCAACAAGTATTTTAGCCATAAGTTCAACAAGCTCTTTCATGAGAACCCTCCAGTTTATGATGTCAGTTCAGCCTGCAAACGCACTAGAAAATTACGAAGTTCTGTTTTCACCTTTTATGAAAACTACTTCCGGTTTAACTTCACCGTCACCGGAAGACAGCATGTGCCACTTCTTCCAGGTTCCGGTTTTCTGAAGAAGATTTCTCACTGTATCAGATACCTGAGCTCCTTTGCCGAGCCAGTGGAAAACCTTCTCTTCATCGACTTTTACTTCAAAAGGTTTGCGAAGGGGATCATAGTAGCCGAAACTTTCCAGAAACCTGCCACTGGGAGCTTTACGGCTATCTGCGGCTACAATTCTGAAGGAAGGCTTTCCCTTGCTTCCCATTCTTTTTAGACGGATAATTACCAAACTTTAACCTCCATATCAGCGGAATATTCCGGGAATTCCTATTCCTTTTCCCGGTCGAATCTGCTTCATCATTTTTTTCATTGATCTGAATTCCCGCAGCAGCCTATTCACATCGCTTACTTTTGTGCCGCTGCCCATCGCTATTCTCTTTCTCCTGCTTCCACTTATTATCTCCGGGTGATGTCTCTCCCTGATGGTCATTGAACCTATAATGGCGGACGTCCTGGTAAACTGGGATTCGTCTATATCCATCTCCGAAGGCCTCATGTTCTTCGGAAGCATTCCCAGGAGGTCAGTGATGGATCCCATCTTCCGAATGCGTTTCAGTTGTGCCGCAAAGTCCTCAAGCGTAAAGGAGTTGGAGATGATTTTTTTCTCCAGTTTCTGCGCTTCCTTGATATCGAACGCTTCCTGAGCTTTCTCAACCAGCCCTACAACATCGCCCATTCCAAGAATTCTGCCGGCAAGCCGCTGAGGGTCCATTGGCTCTAAACCATCGACACTTTCACCTGTTCCAAGGAATTTTATCGGTTTACCGGTTACAGCCCTGAATGAAAGCGCGGCGCCTCCCCTCGAGTCGCCATCCATTTTTGTAATGATCGAACCGGAAAATCCGATCCTCTCCTGGAATTCCAGCGCAACGTTCACCGCATCCTGGCCGGAAAGCCCATCGAGTACAAGAAGAGTTTCGGACGCCTGAGCAGCCCTGCTTACACATTCAAGTTCTCTCATCAGATCATCATCCACATGGAGCCGGCCTGCGGTATCGGCTATCACGATATCGTAACTCTTGAGTCGCGCCTCATTAATGGCGCCTTTCAGAACCTCCACCGGATCCTTTGAATCCCTGCGGCAGTAAAATCCGGCACCGGCATCAGCTGCAATTTTCTCGAGCTGGTCAATGGCTGCAGGTCTCTGAAGATCACAGGCTGCAAGAAGAACCCTCTTGCTCTTCTTCTCCGCAAGCCACCAGGCAAGCCTGGCTGCCGTTGTAGTCTTGCCCGAGCCCTGAAGGCCTATCAGGAGATAAACCAGAGGGGGTTTACCGGACAGCTGAAGGGACGATCTCTCGGTGCCCAGAAGCTCAACGATCTCGTCGTTAACGATCTTTATGACCTGTTTCCCCGGGACGAGACTCCTCATAACATTTTCGCCGGTAGCCTTCATGCTCACGTCACTGACAAACTGCCTGGCAACCTTGAAGTTAACATCGGCTTCAAGCAGTGCGCGACGCACCTGCCTCATGGCCTGCGCAACATCAGATTCCGTAAGCACTCCCCTGCCTGTCAGCTTCCTGAAAGCATCGGAGAGCCTGTTAGTCAGATCTTCAAACAAATTGTTCCTCCACAGTACCTTAATCGTTTTTACCGCTCTGCTTTATGCAACAATCAGCAGAGCATGCAACTATACACTATTTAGTGGAATAGTACAAGCACTCTGTAAGCTTATTTTTCTACTGTCAGTGATCCGTGCCCCGACGGGCAGGTAATAGTGACTTCAGATTCGGTTTCATTGATAATGTAATCCAGACCTGAAACAGGACATACAGGTATTGAATCCGGAAGTAATTCCGTCAATGGCCTGTCATCTTCGTTAATACCAGCATAATACAGAATACTGTCAATCTCAAATCCTAGGGAATCAATTCTGGACAGGCAGGCCTGGGCATTGAGATCTCCCCTTATTCTGTCCATTTCTTCCTGATCAATCAGCTGTGTACTTTCGCGAGTGCATCCGGATAAAAGCACGGCAATCAATGCAATGAATGTAATCCGTTTCATCTTAGTTTTTCAATGGCCGCAGCCGGATCGTTGGAGCCCGTTACAAAAGAACCTGAAACCAGAATATCAGCTCCAGCCGATCTGAGTTTTTCCGCGTTTGCGTCGCTGACTCCGCCGTCCACCGATATCAGTGCTCCGTTCCCGCCGTTGCAGTCAAGGATGCGTCTTGATTCCTGTATCTTATCATGTACGTACTCCAGATGCTCCTGCCCCCCATAACCGGGATTGACTGTCATGATAAGGACAAGATCCACGGCAGGTGCAACCCATCTGAGAAAATCAACAGGTGTCGAAGGATTCACCGCCACACCCGCTCTTGAACCTGCGGATCTGATCTGTTGAAGCAGCCTGTCAAGATGAGAAGTAACCTCAGCATGCACTGTGATGTAACTGCATCCCGCATCCGCGAAGGCATTAATCAGATGGGAGGGTTTTTGAACCATAAGGTGCGCGTCAACCGGTATGTCGACACGACGGATAATCGAGGCCGCAATACCGGCACCCACGGTAAGTACCGGTACAAACACTCCGTCCATCACATCAAGGTGAATCATATCAGCTCCGGCCACCTGAAGGGCAAGGGCTTCATCTGAGAGATTTCCCTGATCACACCCCAGAACTGAAGGGGCTATCATGACTCTCCCCATTACCAGGTTCCCCATTCGTTGTTTATTTTCCCAACAACCAGCTTTATTGAATCACCCGGAGTATACCGAGAACCTGCAGGAATCATTTGCTCAATGACCATTCCGTCCTGGAGAATATCACCGGTTACCCTTTCCTCAATCACCGGGATGAGGTTGTTGTTCTGCGCGATCTCCCGGGCAACGGTAACAGAAAGTCCGATGAAACGTGGAATGCCATCCCATCCTGTTGACACAAGAAGTCTTACAGGTGTTGTGACTGTGAGGCTGTCATACTGCCTCGGACATACACCGATAACCATTCCCTCCGGAACGGAGGGGTGGGGCATCCAGCTTCTTCCGATGGAATACAGCTGCCAGTCGGCGATCTCCTCCTCAGCTTCAACAGCGAATAGACCCAGCAGTGAATCGGGATAATAAGGCCTGTAAAGCGGGCCGATATTCCAGAAAATACTTACCGGGGCTCCCCTCGGTGTCATCGCTCCGGGAGGCGGATCCTGCCTTATCACACTTCCCATGGTTTCCATCGGGCCGTATTCCGACCACTGGCCGGCAAGGACCAGGTTCGCAGATTCTATGAAGCGCTGGGCATCCTGCCTTGAAAGACCTGTAACATCGGGAACAGTCACGGGCGCGGAAGCAGCTCCGATTGATGAGATGAATCTTGGAGTTCTAAAAATGGAGGGCGCCAGAATCGAACCTGTAACAAAGGCAAGTATCGCAGCAGATACTGCCAGAATAGTATATCTTAGAAGTGGTTTCACTGATCTCTCCTCCAGGCTGCAGCAAACATACCGTCTATCCGATGATCACAGGGAAATATGCAAATCATGCCGTCCCTGACAAGCCCACCAAGTCCGGGAAGACAGATCCGGTGGAAATATTCCCTGTTCCTTTCAATTGGATACAGGAAATACACTATTAATGATAGCATTGTAATCACAGCTTCGCAACT
>JAIOSX010000195.1 GCA_021107345.1 Candidatus Aegiribacteria sp. | reverse complement strand
TCACGCACTCCCAGTAGAGCAGGAAGAATGTAGCCATAATCCTGGCCAGCGAACCGTAGACCACTCCCCAGCCTGGATTACCGATTACCCACATGTAAATCTGTGTACCAAGTGCAGTGAATATTGCGGCTATAATGGTAGCAAGAAGTGCCTGTCCGATGCTGACCTTCCTGTTTGGAGCAGCCTTGAAGAGTGTGAAGAAGAGCAGCATAGTGAAGGAAATACCCAGTATCTGAGCCAGGCTACCTCCGGTAAGGTGCCCGATGAACGGCCACTGAGAAACGATGTCACCCACCGGGCTGTCCACGACCAGCCGGGCCATAGTTGAAAAGATAAGTGAGGAGACAAAACAGAGCGCCACTAGAAGAGCCAGGAAGAAATCGTACAGCTTCCCAAGGACGATATTTCGACCCCTGGCTACTTCGAATATTTTGTCGAACGCAGTCCGTATGGTACCGAACAGCCTGCTGACAAGCCACAGAAGAAAAGCGAAACCGACGATTCCCGGTATTCCGGCATTTCCTCTGAAAATGGCGCTTTCGATCTCGTTTCTCGTTGAATCGGGAATAAGCGGGTTGGCTGTATCGAGCCAGTTCGTAAGGCCCTGCTGCAGCCCTTCGTCCTCCTGCAGAGCTATACCGCTGAATGTAAGTATCATAAGACCCAGAGGAAGGATGGTTATCAGCACGTTGAAGGAAATGGCAGCAGCCGAGAAGAATACGCTGTCATCGTTCCATCTGTTGTACAGCCTTCTTCCGAAGAATCTGATGAAGATCCATGATCCGCGAACATATCTTCTTATTAATGCAGCCCGGGTAGCAGAAAGTTCGAGCCGTGGTCTCCAGTTAGCAGCCAGATTTACTCCACCGTTACACTTTTTGCGAGATTTCTGGGTTTATCAACATCACAGCCCCTGGCAACAGCGATATGATAGGACAAAAGCTGAAGTGGGATTACGCTGAGCAGAGGGACAAGCATGTCGGGGGCTTCCGGAACCCTGATTATCCAGTCTGAAACCGATTCAATATTGGTATCTCCTTCGGTAGCTATGGCAAGGACCCTTCCATGTCTTGCCCTTACTACCTGTATGTTGGAGATTATCTTGTCGTAGGCTGCGCCCTTAACAGCAATCACAGCTATGGGCATCATTTCATCAATCAGGGCTATAGGACCGTGTTTCATCTCGGCTGCCGGGTAGCCTTCCGCATGAATGTAGGATATTTCCTTAAGTTTAAGGGCACCTTCAAGTGCTACAGGGTAGTTCACTCCTCTGCCAAGGTAAAGGAAATTCCTTGCGTAAGTAAATTCCTTGGCTATCTCAGCTATACTGCTGGAATTCTCCAGAATCTTCCTTACCTTATCAGGTATTGCCATGATCTCGCGAACAAGCTCAAGCCCCTGTTTACGGTCGAGAATATGCCTGGCTCTTCCGAGGGCAAATGCTATAAGCGTAAGTGCCATAACCTGTGAAGTGAAAGCCTTTGTTGAGGCAACTCCGATCTCGGGGCCTGCATGGATATAGACTCCGGCATCCGTCTCACGGGCTATTGTTGAACCCACTACATTCACTATACCGAGAGTACGGCATTTTCTCTCCTTAGCCAGTTTCAGAGCAGCCAGGGTATCCGCTGTCTCACCGCTCTGGCTGATTACTATCATCACCGTATCCGGAGATAGAACAGGATCACGGTATCGAAATTCGGAAGCGTACTCCACCTGGAGAGGTATTCTTGGATAGGCCTCGATAAGGTACTTGCCTATGGAAGCCGCGTGCCATGAGGTTCCACAGGCGGTTATCACTATCCTGCTGATGGATCTCATGTCTTGCTCGGACATCTGCAGACCTCCAAGGTGCGCCGTACCCTGAACCAGATCCAGCCTCCCCCTGAAAGCGTTTGTGAGAGATTCGGGCTGGCTGTAAATCTCCTTCAGCATGAAATGGGGATACCCATCCTTCTCGATATCCTTAATATCCCAGTCCACATATTCGATCCGTTCACGTATCAGGGCTGGATGACCGTTATCCGACTGAATCCCTTCGAGATTCACTTCAATAACTTCACCCTCTTCGAGATAGATCACATCCCTGGTGTGGGATACAATGGCTGCCACATCGCTGGCAACAAAGTACTCCTTATCACCAATACCGGCTACAAGGGGGCTGCCATAACGGGCCGCTACCAGTGTGTTCGGCTCATCCGCGGAGAGAACAGCGATTCCGTATGCTCCGTGAACCTTAACAAGGGCATCTTTTACCGCACTGAAGAGTTTCTTTCCTTTTGCAACTTCCAGGCTTATCAGCATGGGCAGCACTTCAGAATCGGTTTCCGATTTAAAGTCTATCCCCGAACTGATGAGATCCTTCCTCAGTGTCATGAAATTTTCAATTATTCCGTTATGAACAACGGCTATTCTGGAAGATTGATCGTAATGGGGATGAGCGTTATCATGGGAAGGCTCTCCATGGGTAGCCCATCGTGTATGAGCTATCCCCACAGTTGATGACTCAGCATCTCCGGGATCGATTTTCTCGAGGTCACTTACACGCCCTTCACACTTCCTTATGCAAAGATCGCCTTTGTTCTGAATCGCGTATCCTGCTGAATCGTAGCCTCTGTATTCAAGACGTTTCAGCCCGGCAAGAAGTATTTCCCTGGCGGGTCTGTATCCTACGTATCCGACTATTCCACACATACACTCTCCATTGCTAAGCGGAAGATACGGAAGTCCTTCTCAATGTAACTATTATTCCTGTTCTCCGCAATGAACCTGACCACCGGTTCCGTACCTGATGGTCTGATATGCATCCAGCCGCCATCACGCAAATACCATAGACCGTCCCTTGTATCGTCCGGGGGTCCGTACTCATCCAACAGTCTGGAACCTAATGACTCGAATCCGGTTATCAGCGGCAGCTTCTTCTTGAACATGGTGTAGGATGGATAACTGTCCGCCCAGCTTCCAATGCTGGAGCCTGGATTATCTCTGAGGAATGAAACCGCGCAGGCCATTGCTACACCACTGTCCCTGCCGGAGTGGAAAGCCCGGTCGATTACGCCGCCGTTACCTTCTCCGCCAATGATAGCGTCACGCTTTTCCATCTCCTCCACTACGTTCACCTCACCCACAGGGCTGCGATAAAGTCTGCATCCATGTTTCGAGGCGACATCCTCGGCCAGTCTTGAGGTTGAAAGATTGACAACAGCAGGCCCGGGCCTGACAGAAAGGACAAAATCAAATGCAAGGGCTATAGTGTAATCCTCACCGATTATTCTTCCGTTCTCATCTACCAGAGCAAGTCTGTCTCCGTCGGGATCAAATGCAAAGCCTATATCAGCGTTTTCATCAATCACTGCCCTGGAGAGCTCTGTCAGGCTTTCAACGGTTGGCTCCGCAATACGTGGAAAATCACCTTCGGGTGTCATTTCAGGATTGATGACCGTGTAATCGACTCCAAGTCTTTCCATCAGCATGGGAGCGAACGAGGCAGCAGCTCCACCGGTAACATCAAGCACTGCTCTCAGTGGTCTTCCATCTTTAACAAGCCACGGTATTGAAAGTATACCTTCAATATGCCTTTCCACCGAACCGCTCAATTCCAGTGGAATACCCACTTTTCTGTAATCCGCATGCTCCCTCTCCCTGCCAAGCATCTCCAGCAAACGATTCCTGCCTGATGATCTCAGGAAAATGCCATCGGACCCTATTAGTTTCAGTGCGTTCCATTCGCCGGGATTGTGGCTTGAAGTAATTGCTATTCCGCCACGAATTCCTTCTCGCATGGCTTCAAGCTGTACTGTAGGGGTAGGTACTATACCCATTAGAAGGGGGTCACAACCAACGGACATAAGACCTGCAGCTACTGCAGCCTCAACAGCTGGTCCGCTTCTTCTGGTGTCCCTTCCGACAACAACAGGCCCCCTGCCGGCAAGGATTCCAAACGTGGAGGAAAATTCCACCACATCAGCAATAGTAAGGGAAGCGCCGAATATACCCCTGATTCCTGATCCACTGATAATTGGTTTCATAAATCTTCCCTATGAAATCTGGAGCCGGCGAACGGAATCGAACCGTTGACCTGCGCATTACGAATGCGCTGCTCTGCCAGCTGAGCTACGCCGGCTCCGTAGTAATGGATATTATTGAAAAAAACACAGTTCGTCAATATTCTCAGAAAATGGCCCCGGAACCGCCGAACAGGCTTACGGGGAATGTTATGCAGAACTGAGAACTTCCCAGGTCAGCTTCAGCAGCGGGATAAACTGATGATTCCTCTCCGTCTATTATGGCATTGTCCGTTTTAAGATCAGCAAAAGACCTTCTATACTCAAGCCTGCCGGAGAGGGGCCCGACAAGGAGAACTTCAGCTCCAACAGATAAAATGAAACCTGCTGAACTTCCTTCAACTTCGACAAATTCCCCGAAGTCATCCGTTCCGCTGTACTTACCGGTTATGAATACACCTCCTGCTCCGGCGAAGACGGAGAATTTGTTGAACACTTCGTATTTCGCCAGTGGCATGATTGAAACCAGGACTGCGCTCAGTTCACCATCCCATCCGATAGGAGAAGAATTCTTCCAGAAGTACTCACCTGTTATCCTGAAGTCCAGTATTCCCGGCGCATCGATATCTACAGCAAGACCCACCGATGTTCCGGGTGTGAGAAATCTGTTTTCGTAGACGGAATCCATCGGAGCAAGATTGGATATGATAGGCCCCGCACTGACCGAGATATCGTCGGAACCGGAAGCCTGCAAAACGAAAAACACAAGTGCGAGAAAGGAAACAGCGGCAACGATCTTCATGCTTCATCTCCCCGGTCATACTGTTTCTTTATGTGATTAAGCAGTCCACCATCTTCAAGGATTTCCAGCATTTCAGCGGGCAGTGAAGGGAAACTGAACACCTTGTCTCCCACACGTACTTCTCCCGCGGCGGGATCAACTGCAACATCATCGCCTTCAGTGTAGGAAGCCACAGCTCCCGGACTCTGAATTAATAGAAGTCCCTGGTTAACTGCACTCCTGTAAAATATTCTTGCAAATGATTTCGCGATTACTGCTTTCACACCCACATATTTCAGACCCAGAGAAGGCTGTTCCCTGCTTGATCCGCATCCGAAGTTCTCCCCTGCGATTATTATATCTCCAGGTTGAACTGCCCCCGCAAAGGACGAATCGAGATCCTCCAGTAGATGCTCAATTATCTCAGGACCCGTGGAACAGGTGTAGGTATATTTACCCGGAAAAAGCAGATCAGTGTTGATATCGTTCTGAGGGTAGTGGAATACATTCATTTGAGTACCTCCCTTGGGTCCCGAATCTTGCCCGTCAAGGCCGATACTGCTGCCGTTTCCGGGCTGGACAGGTATATCTCAGCTTCTTTTTCACCCATTCTTCCCTTGAAATTCCTGTTTGCTGTGGAAAGGCATTTCTCGCCCGGAGCAAGGGCACCCTGATGCGCTCCCAGACAGGGACCGCAGCCCGGCGGCAGTACAACAGCGCCCGCGCTGACCAGATCCTGTACAATACCCATCTTCATTGCTTTGAGATATTCCTCCCTGGAGGCTGGAGCAACCAGCATTCTTACACCGGAATGAATCTTCTCTCCTCTCAGAATATCGGCGGCCGTTTTGAGATCTTCGACTCTGCCGTTCGTACAGGTTCCAAGTAAGATCTGGTCGATCTTCATGCCGGCCATCTCTTTAACCGGAACAACATTGTCCACCTGATGGGGACACGCTATAACAGGTATGATGTTCTCAAGGTCGTACTCCAGGGTTCTGGCATATTCGGCGTCATGATCGCTCCAGACAGCACCGGTAACCGGAAGGTCCAGAGCCTCATAGTATTTACTTGTCATGATATTGGCGGGAAACGCGGCTATCTTCGCCCCCATCTCGATCCCCATATTTGCGATGGTCATCCTGTCGGATATTCTCAGTCCGCCTACAGCAGGTCCGTTGAACTCAACAGCCATATAATTCGCTCCCCCGGCACCCACGTCTCCTATGATGGTAAGGATCAGATCCTTCGCGGAAACCCCGGCATTAAAAGCTCCGGTAAGATCAATATTGATCGTTTCCGGTACTTTGAACCAGGTTCGGCCGGTTATCCAGATACCGGCTGCTTCGGTTCTGTCGATACCGGTGGCGAAACAGTTGAATGCACCATAAGTGCAAGTATGGCTGTCGCTTCCAACAACAATTGATCCCGGCATCACCAGCCCCATTTCGGGCATAACCTGGTGACAAACGCCGACTCCGATATCGAAAAAGTTTGTTATACCCTGTTCCCTTACGAATTCCCTTACCTTCTTATGACCGGCGGCGTGCTTGCTGGAAGCGGCCGGAATAACGTGATCAAGCACAATGGCTATCCTTCCGGGATACATGACCCTGCCCCCCGGAACAGTAGATTCAAATTTGCCTATTATCGCCGCGCTGTTATCATGAGTCAGAATGTAGTCAGGTTCGACAAATACTATTTCACCTTCCCTGACCTTATTCCCTGTAGCCCGGCTAAGTACTTTAATTGCAAATGTTTCTCCCATTTGTAGAACCTTTCCTCAAGAATATTCCTGCTCCTGTGATCGATTCACTATAGTATGAATTATACAATCAGTTCCGGGAGTAGTAACCCCGAACATTTTAACATAACTCACGGAGGGTCCCCATGAGATCTGTTACAGGAAGAAAAAACGTATCGGAAATGTGTGCCGATCTTTTACAGGATGAGTCAAATCTGTCAGGTGCATGGTGTGAAGCCGCTGCCTGGCCTGAAAACACCGA
This sequence comes from Candidatus Aegiribacteria sp., assembly GCA_021107345.1. Next base: position 1,666 of record JAIOSX010000195.1, on the reverse strand, counting down.
TGAAGCTGAGAAATACATCAGAGAATGTTCGAAGAGTGATATTCCATTAACGGTTTCGGGCGGATTAACCGGCATATCGGGGGGAGCTCTCCCGCAGGGAGGGGCAGTGATATCAGCATCAGCACTGAAGGATATCAGATGTCTTGATAACGGCAATATCGTGGCCGGTGCAGGTGTAACGATAGAAGAGCTAAATTCCTTTGTGTCTGCGAATACGGAGAACCTTTTCTATCCTCCGGATCCTACGGAGGAAACAGCTTCTGTTGGGGGTACCATTGCCACTGACGCCTCTGGAGCTGACAGCTTTTTATACGGGTCGACAAGAAAATGGGTCGAAGGATTGGAAATCGTACTCCCCGACGGCAAGCTGCTGAATATAAAACGGGGCCTGCATATGTTCGATAACCTCACATGCACACATCCCGTTCTTGGAACGCTTCAGCTGCCGTCCCTCAGAAAAGAACAGCCGCCGAAGAATGCCGCAGGATACCATATGCGCGGAGGTATGGATCTGATAGATCTGTTCATCGGCTCTGAGGGAACACTTGGCTTTATTGTAGAAGCTGAGCTGAAACTGGCACCTGAACCTGTGTATGTTATCGATCTTGCAGTATTTCCAGAAAATGCAGGATCCTTCTGGAAGCTTTTCAATTCACTGCTGCATGCCGGGGAACCTCTCCGGATAAGAGCCCTGGAAATGATGGACAACATGTGTATGGATTTCCTGAGATCACATCCAGGAGAACTTCCACTTCCACCCGAAAACGCAGCTTTCTGCCTGCTTCTGAGAGCTGAAGCCGATAGCGATGAACATCTTGAGAAGATTCTTGTAACCCTGGATGAAATGCTGGTCGCATCGAATTCAAACCCGGAAACTGCCTGGGGTGGTTTTGAGCCTTCCGAAAGAAAGAGAATCAAGGATTTCAGACACGCATTGCCGGAAGCTGTCAATCACTGCATCTCGGAATCAAGGAGGAAGTACCCCTCTATTCACAAATTCGGTTCCGACGGCGCGGTAGAGCCGTCCAAACTTGAAAAATACTACACAATGACCAGGAGTATTCTGGAGGAAAGAGGGTTGCCCTTCGTTATCTTCGGCCACGCCGGGGACGGACATATTCATGCCAATGCAATGCCGCAGAACCCGCACCAGATGCTTCTGGCCGACTCCGCCATGAGGGAAATAGCGACAGCTGCTGTGGAAATGGGTGGTACTGTATCCGCTGAACACGGGCTTGGAAAGATGAAGCTCGATTACCTGAAGCTGATGTACTCAGAGAATGAGATAAGAGGGATGGAAACCATCAGAAGGGTTATCGACCGGGATAACCTGATGGGGCCGTAATGGGGGCCGGGCCTGACAACTTAACATTTTGACTGTTTATATTTAATATGTAACAAATGTTCAGATGTCAGGCCCGGCCCTTTGCTTAATCCAGAGTTTCAAGTAAGGATAAGAAGAACTTCCAGAAACGCTGAAGTGAAGAAATGCTTACCCTTTCTCCCGGTATGTGAACATCCCTGATATCAGGACCCATGGATATCATGTCCATCCCACCGATCCTGTCACCGATAATACCGCATTCCAGCCCTGCATGTATGGATTCGACTTGAGGTTCATGACCAAATACTTCCGTGTAAATATCAATCAGCTTTTCAAGCAATA
>JAIOSX010000079.1 GCA_021107345.1 Candidatus Aegiribacteria sp. | reverse complement strand
GATGCCGTTTCCTCAAAATTCCGAATACGCTCTTAAAGATACAAGGAGTACCTAATGAACAGAAGAATAATATTAATGCTTATTCTTGTGCTGACTGCAGTGGGGTTGATCGAATCATGCGGCGGAATAGATGAAGAGCAGCAGGCTGCACAGGATACAACAGAGATTGCGGAAAATCCTGCATTCATTCTTGCTGACAGCGCTTCTGAATCCTTCAGCAGCTGCTCATACAGATTCAGGGTATATATGATAAGCCCCTATTCTGGTACGCCTGAGCTGACGGGAATCCTGACTGGAATAATGTCGGATGAAATTGAAACTCCTCTTATCAGAATTCAAATGGAACAGGATTCATCACCTGACGACGGCATCGAAGCCGAACTGTCCATGATCCTGGTATCCGGGGCTGATTCGGCGTACGCCTACAACCCTGACGAGGATATTCTTGATAAGGGTGCCCTGGAAGAGGGAGGAGCTAACCTCCTGGGTCCTGCGGTATACGCAGTTATGATAGAGTACTTCCTTGATACTCCCTTTGCTGATGAGATAGCTTCGCAGTCAGTGGTCTATGAAGGCCTGGATACTGTCGGTACTGTCACATGTGAAACCTATCTGGTAACATATTCAACGGGCCAGAAGGCCAGGTGGTCACTTGGACTGGAGGATCATATCCCCAGGCGCGTGGAGCGTATGATGACCGATCCTGATGGTATTGAAATGTCCAGGGTTCTGGAAGTTTACGATCTTGATATATCACCTGACACTTCAGAGGTTATCTTTACGATTGAACCCTCTGAAAACACCAGTGTGAGTCTCTACAGTGCATTTCTTAGAATTGGTACAGCTGCACCCCTCTGGACCCTTACCGACCGTGAGGGGAATACTGTATCCCTTGAGGATATGAGAAGCAGTATCGTTGTGCTGGATTTCTGGGCAACATGGTGTCAGCCCTGTGTTGCTGTAATGCCTGCGATACAGTCATTATTTGATAGTTACCCGCAGGATCAGGTTCGTGTATACGGCGTTAATGTATGGGAAAGCGGGGATCCCGCTTCATTCATGGATGAAAATGGTTTAACGTACGGATTGCTTCTTGAGGGTGACGATGTGGCAGAAAATTACAAGGTAACTGGAATCCCCACCCTGTACATTATCGATCAGGAGGGGAAAATAGCATTCGTTGAAGTGGGAGCGAATCCTGGAATAGAAGAGATGCTGTTTACTACTGTAGATAGTCTTCTGGAAGCTGAATAAGAAAATAGGCTTCAATGCCGTAGATCCATCTCAGCAACGATTCAGAGATTGATAACCGGTATGCATACTCTGCATAAGCAATGTCCGTACAAGTGTCCTTATACAACGAGTTGCTGGAAATCGCATAGCGGAAAATGGATTTTCATTATTTACATTCAAAGAACAAGCTGTAGATTTGATGCTGACAGGTAATATCATGCCACGAATGTTGCCATGGACTCACAGAATAGCAGGTTGATATGATCGATTCGACTGATACAAGAGATCCGAAGGCCCTCGAGAAACTGCTTCCGGGAACAGAGGGGCTGGAACGTTCAAGGATTCTTGCTGATCTATGTGTAGCATTAAGAGATCTCAATTCACGAAAGGTAATCGAATACGGTATACAGGGGCTTAAACTACTTCAAAGCGTTGAAGATAAAAAGCTGGAATCCGTTATTCTGAAAGAACTTTGCTGGGCCAAACAATGCCTTGGAGAATACCAGGCTTCTCTGGATTACGGTTTCAGAAAACTCGAAATCACCACTGAAATCAATGATGATAAAGACAGGGCTTCCGCTCTCAACATAATTGGTGTTACATACTGGAGAATGGCAAAATTCGATCAGGCTCTGGAGTATTTCCTGACTGCTCTTCAGATCTATGAAGACTTGGGAACTAAAAAGAGTATCCCGGTAATACTGAATAATATCGGACTTGTCTACGGCGCAATTAATGAAACGGACAGGTCTCTGGACTACCACAAAAGAGCCATAAAGATCGCCGAAGAACTCGGTAACAATCGCAGCCTTGCCAATTCACTCAACAATGCCGGATGTCTCTATCAGATTATAGGGGAACATGAGAAGGCTTTGGAATGTCACCGGAAAGTACTTGATATCAGAGAGAAACTTGGCGGAAAACTGAGAACCTCCGATTCTCTCTTCAATATCGGTAATGTATTAAAGGATCAAAAGGAATATGAAAAGTCGCTGGAATACTTCTTAAGGGCACTTGAGATCGAGGAGGAAACCGGAGACAGGCATGATGCCGCTGAAACGCTTCTCAACATAGGCCAGACATATGCATTATTGGATTGCTTTCCTGAAGCTTGTGAATATGCAGAGAAAGGGCTTCTCCTGACAGAAGAACTTGATGCACCTGACCTGAGAAGAGACGGCTATGAAACGTTATCTACCATACTTGAACAGAAGGGGGATTTCAGGGAAGCATTGGAATACCACAAGAAATTCAAGAACCTGAATGATGAGATTTTCAATAAAGACAGCAGCATCAGAATTAATGAGCTACAGGTGCAGTACGAAACAGAGAAAAAGGAAAAGGAAAAGGAGATTTACAGACTCAGGAATATCGAACTCGCCAAAGCGAATAATGATTTAAAACATGCTCTAAATGAAGTGAAACATCTCAGCGGATTACTTCCGATCTGCGCGTCATGCAAGAAGATCCGTGATGACCAGGGATACTGGAAACAAATCGAATCGTATATCTCCGACCACACGGAAGCCCAGTTCAGCCACGGACTCTGTCCTGAATGCCTTTTAAAACTATATCCTGAATACACCCGTGATACCACATGTGATTGAAGCATTTATCGAGACGGTCGGTTTTCTGTTGTCAGTATTCCAATTTATCAGAAAATAAGAATTTTTCGGGTACAGGATTGATCTCCGGTCTGAAGAAGAAGGAGGTATGTGCCTGTTTCCAGCGGATTCCTGCCACTGCCATTCCATGTGATGCTGTGTGTACCTTCAGGAAGGTAACCATCTGTTATCTCGCCCACAAGATGTCCCGACAAGTCGTAGAGAGTAATACTCACATTCCCCGGAGAGGGAAGAGAGAGATGAATATTAACAGAACCGCAGCATGGGTTCTGAAAGGACACCAGCGGGCTGTTTACTGAAACAGAACTTTCAACTCCGGTGATCAAACCGGTAAGGTAGTCCATGTAGATGCCCATAAGTTCATTCTTGTTGCTTGATGCATCCCGCAAAGCTCCGAAAACCACGGCTGAATTGATGGTTCTGTAGTTATCCGAAGGACCATTGTAACAGACTACCCTGCCCTTTGAATCCTGTGATTCGAAGAGGAGAACTCCTCCATCCGCTGAAATAATATCCACGTAGTTGTCCGGTCCCAGGTTGTACATGTAATCCAGGGAAAGTCCATCTACTATGGTTCCGGAAAGACCTGTAATATACTGGACATTTCCTGTTGAATTACCGTCTCCGTCGTAGCTGCTGCCCAGCATAGCGTAGAGTGGTGAGCTGTTGTTGTTGTATCCAAGGTCGCCACCTTCGATGTAGAGGGCGTTTCCATTGTTAAGATAGTCTATGAGAATATTTTGCTCATCCAGAGCAATTAATGCGTTGTCTCCTCAACACCGGTACCATCCGGTTGTAACGAATACGACATCGTAAGCTGAAAGATCGGAGGGAAGAACCGTATCTGTAACGAAGGTGTGACTATTGAAAACAAGCGTCTGCTCGATCCAGTAGGAACAGTCGATGTTTCCGCCGTATTCATCACAGTAGAAGATATCCTCATCATCGTAATTCAGATGAAGACATGTTCAGCCTGTAGCGG
>JAIOSX010000043.1 GCA_021107345.1 Candidatus Aegiribacteria sp. | reverse complement strand
TGGCATGACCCGCGACAAGAAGAGCTTCCTGAATGTGGCTTGTTTCATCTGATGAAGCCATAACGCAGATATCGGTCATATCCGATAACGCACGGCCTCCAGCGCCGGTAAAACCGATAGTTTTCATGGATCTGTCCTGTGCCTTCTTCACGGCTTTCAGCACATTCGCCGAGTTTCCGCTTGTTGAGATGGCCACCAGAACATCCCCGGGTCTTCCAAGGGCTTCGATCTGTCTTGAAAATATCTCACTGAAATCGTAATCGTTTGCTATCGCTGTTATTATTGCCGAGTTCGCGGTGACAGCGATTGCCGGCAAAGGTCTTCTTTCTAAACGGAATCTACCCACAAGCTCGCCCGCCAGATGCTGTGAATCAACCGCGCTGCCGCCGTTGCCGCAGAAAAATATGGTACCCCCGTTCCGAACACATTCAACGCATAGATCGGATGCCCCCTCAACAATGGAATTGTCTATCGAGGTCAGGGCACGAACTGCCGATTTAAAATAATCATCTATTTCAGGCATTATTCTTCCTCCATCGCTCCACCGCATCCCAGACGGTGGGCAGCTGTATTCCCCTGGATGTAGCCATTTCCGAATAGACAGGCCTGGGGGCATCAAGGTCAAGGTCGGACCATGACACCTTCATTACGGAACCGCCTGTGAATTCAGTTAGCCTTTCGGCAACCTGCGCAGGTGTCAGACCGGGTCTGCAGGCGATGTGATACAATCCGCTTCCTCCATTGGAAATAATATTAATGACTGCTCTTGCGAAATCCGGCGCAAAGGTCAGGCAGGCAACCTGATCGCACACTGCCATAACCTCACCTTCTTCTGAAAGTGATCTCCAGAAGAAAGGTATCATTCCTGTCCGGGAAGAGAACATCCAGGAAGTCCTGATAACGATATTTTCCGGGTCGGCACCCAGCGCTTCCGCCTCGCCTATCAGCTTGCTCTCTCCATAAACGTTGGCAGGTGATGTTCTATCGCCTTCGAGAAAAGGTTCTTTCTGACCTTTGAACCCGGTGAAGACATGATCGGTTGAAATCGTCAGCAACTTCCTGCCTGTCCCGGCAAGATTCATAACACCATCCCTGTGAACCTTAAAGGCCAGATCAGGCTTCCGCTGGCAAAGATCCACATCAGCCACAGCAGCACAATTGATGATCCACTGCGGATCGATCCTGTCTACAGCCTCTCTGACGGAGCTCGATTCAGTAATATCCAGCTCGGGCAGATCCATTCCCACGGCATCGGAGCCCATAAGACCAAGCAGAACTCTCCCCAGCTGACCGGATGCGCCGGTAATAAGATATTTAGGTTTCATACTCTCTCTTGACTCAGTATTATTATCTGTACTAGCACTATAATTAATGTTACTTGCAAGTTACCGACTGTTCCGAAAAATTGTGAGATGCCGGAAAGCTCTTTCACCTGGAACAGAAGATATGTAGATTCCTACAAGCAACTTGATATTTGCAGGTTCCTGGAACTATATGACAGCGGAGGTGCATAAGTAAATGGAGAAATGTCTGTAGCACTGCGGAAAGGGTTTAAATGTACAGAAGGAATACTATTCTATTAAGTGCCATCCTGATACTGACCTCGATATCATCGGCTCAGCAGGAGCCGGAAGTACAGTGGACACAAATATACGGTGGAGGGATCTATGAATTCGGAAGGTGCGTTCAACAGACCGCAGATGGCGGGTATATCGTTGTAGGTGATACAGATTCATTCGGAACAGGCAGCAGTTTCGATGTCTGGCTAATCAAAACCGACAGCGAAGGTGATACCCTCTGGACAGAAACCTATGGAAGCAACGGAGAGGAACGCGGGTTCTATGTAGAACAAACCACCGACGGGGGGTATATCATAACCGGTATGACCAGTTCTTACGGATCAGGCGGTTTTGATATCTACCTTATCAGGACCGATGCTTATGGTAATTTACAGTGGGAAAAAACATTCGGTGGATCATTCTGGGACTGGGGCACATCGGTACAGCAGACAACAGATGGCGGATATATCGTTACAGGTATGACGGAACCGTCGGGCATGGGAGACTGGGATGCCTTCCTGTTAAAAACAGATTCCAGCGGAGAATATGAATGGCTGCAAATATTCGGAGCCGAAGATTACGATAACGGCATGTCGGTCCGGCAAACCAGTGATGGCGGTTATATCGTTCTGGCTGACACCTACTCATACGGCGCGGGAAGCAGTGATTTCTGGCTTATCAAAACCAACAGCAGCGGTATTTTATCATGGACGAAAACCTTTGGAGGAACTGGCACGGAGCGCAGTCATTCTGTCCGGCAGACCACGGATGGTGGGTACATCCTTGCAGGTGATACCAGATCCTATGGTTCAGGTGATTATGATGTCTGGCTTGTCAAAACAGATGACAATGGCGATACAGTATGGTCAGAGACATTCGGTGGCGCTGAAGAAGACTGCGGCTGCTCGGTACGGCAAACCAATGACGGAGGGTACATAGTTGCCGGTTATACTGAGTCCTTTGGAGCCGGCAATTTCGATGTCTGGCTTTTAAGAACAGACAACGATGGTGATACCGTATGGTCAAAGACCATAGGAGGAGATGATCTGGATCGGGGAAGATCAGTTGATCTGACTACGGACGGCGGGTTTATCATAGCCGGTTCTACTTACGATTACTTCGCCGGAGAATACAACATCTACCTGATAAAACTGGGAGATGAAACTTCCGTTTCGCAACATGAGTCCGGTTCAGAACCGGGATCGATCAATCTAAACAATTTTCCCAATCCATTCAGCAGCACAACAACAATAGCGTTTGATATCCCATCCGGCTCAGAAGGACCCGTGTCTCTTTCAATCTACGATATCTCCGGCAGGATTGTGACAACTCTTATTGATGAACCGCTTGACACCGGCTCGCATAGCACTATTTGGGACAGGTGTGATGCCGGAGGTCGAAAACTTGATCCCGGCGTGTACTTCTACAGGATCGAAAGCTCAACATTCAACATAGCAAGACGGATGATCCTGCTATAGCCCGAATCATGGCATGCTTCATTGGTTCGATGGGGCTGATCTTATCAGAGATTCTGCTTCCGCCTGGGGAAAGATCCTCAGCTCTTTTCGTGAGTTCTTTATACCATGAAGAATGATGAGTTCAGCGGGTTTTCCAGCTGAACCTACCGGCTGGATCGTAGCCGGGTTTATGCCGGAAGCCCTGCAGCCAAGCATGATATCAGGAAGCGAGGAAGGTCTGTTGATGATCAGGGATTTTCCGCCGGGGACCAGGAGGTGTGCGGCCCCGCGGATGAACTGATACAAAAGCAGTTCCGACCCTCTCCTTGACATGTCTCTTTCATCGCTGGGGCTTCTTCTCACCGATCCTGCCATGCCATAG
>JAIOSX010000135.1 GCA_021107345.1 Candidatus Aegiribacteria sp. | reverse complement strand
TCCATTTTCGAGAATTACGGTATCAAATGTTCAACAGGCGCCACAGGTACAGTGAAAGGAGCTGTCGACAGTTACACTGCGGGCAACCTTACCGGGGCTTCCCCCTGCCGCGAGAGTATTGCTCACGCCCATGACGGTTACGAGCATGAGCCCGCAGAACGCCTCAGGGAAGAAGCGGCAGCCCTTCTGGAGAAACTTGATGAAGTTATCGTCAGGCTCCCGGACAAAACTTAAGAATAGTCTGGAGGACAGTTTATGAACAGAGAAGGAAGAGGACAGGGACGAAATTCATCCGGAGGTAGGGGTCGTGGCGGAGGACCGTTCGCCGCAGGACCCGGCGGTGAATGCGTCTGCCCAAAATGTGGGAACAGGCAGCAGCATCAGGTTGGTCAACCGTGCAACAGCCTTACCTGTTCCAAGTGCGGAACAAGAATGACCCGAGAGTAGACCGCCGGTATGGTAATAGCAGTAGCCAGCGGTAAAGGCGGCACCGGCAAGACAACAGTAGCAGTGAGTCTTGCCATTGCCGCCTCCGATCAATCTTCTGAAAAGCCTCTGCTTCTTGACTGCGATGTGGAGGAACCTAACTCCGGACTGTTCCTTGATATAGATTATACCTCCGGGAGAGATACCGGTGTACTGGTTCCGGAAGTCAACCTTGAAAAATGTACTTACTGCGGCAGATGCTCTGAGGTTTGCGTATGGAATGCCATCGCTGTCGCCGGGAAAAAGGTACTCGTCTTTCGCGACCTCTGCCACGGTTGCGGAAGCTGCGGTCTTGTCTGCCCGGAGAATGCCATCAGCGATGTTACTCATGTAACGGGTAGAATAGAGGGCGGAACGGATGGTTCTATTAACTTTGCCCGAGGAATTCTCAATGTAGGGCAGGCCATGCCTGTTCCCGTTATTTCATCCCTGCTCAACGAGTACCTTCCTGGAGCGGGCCGTTCAACCGTCATTATCGATTCCTCTCCCGGAACATCCTGTCCGGTGGTAGAAGCTGTCAGTAGAAGCGACTACGTTATTCTTGTAACGGAACCGACTCCATTCGGACTTCATGATCTCAAGGCTGCTGTGGATGTAGTAGTCAATCAGCTGAGCATTCCTGCCGGTGTTATCATCAACCGTGATGGAATAGGCAACAAAGATGTCGAGAAGTACTGCCATACTGCAAATCTGCCCATTCTGGCAAAAATACCCATGGATCGCAGAATTGCCGAGATGCTTTCAAATGGAATTCCTCTCCTGAGGGGTCTTCCAGAATACAAGGAAGTGTTCCTGAGTATTCTTGCAGCTGTCCGGAAAGAGGTTCAGCAATGAAACAGATCGTCATACTCAGCGGGAAGGGCGGAACAGGAAAGACTTCTCTTACCGCGGCCTTGGCTCATTTAGCTGCAAATAGTCACAGGCTTGTTCTTGCAGACACTGATGTTGATGCTGCTAATCTGGAAATACTGCTGAGACCAGAAAAGCTGGAAGAGTTCTCCTTTACCGGAGGATTTAAAGCTGAGATCGATATTGAAAAGTGTTCAGGTTGCGGCAGATGCTATGATGTTTGCAGGTTCAGCGCTGTACTTCCCCCGGATTCTTCTGAAAACTGTTACAGGATAGACAGAATCGCCTGCGAGGGGTGCAACTCGTGCGTTCACCAGTGTCCTGAAAATGCGATAAATAGCGCAAGAACAACTGCCGGAACATGGTTTGTGTCCAGATCTGTCTATGGAACGCTTTACCACGCAGAGATGAAGGCTGGTGAGGAGAATTCAGGCAAACTCGTTACTATTGTCAAGAATGCGGCAATCAATGAATCCAAAGAAATTGATGAATCTATCCTTCTGGTCGATGGCTCTCCGGGAATAGGCTGTCCTGTTATAGCCGCGTGTGCGGGGGCTGATCTTGCTGTTATATCTACTGAGCCTGGCGTATCGGCAATTCACGATTTGTCGCGTATCGTTGATACTGTGAAACACTTCGGAATTACTCCCGCGGTATGCATCAACAGGAACGACATCAATCCTGAGAAAACCCGTGAGATAGAGGAATTCTGTGAAAAGGACGGGATGCCTCTGCTGGGTAAAATCCCTTACGATCCCAATGTTACACGGTCCATGTCAAAGGGTCTTCCTGTTAATGCTTTCGATTCTTCCTCTCCGGCTTCAATCGCAATTTCCGGAATATGGGAAGCCATATACTCCCTTATCAGATAAGGTTTAGATAATGTCGAGACAAAGATGTGAGTTACGATTGTTGATGAATGCTGCTGAAACCGGGACCAAACCTCTTCAACCGCCAGTCCGATTGGAAGGAATCTGATGAAGGTTCGATCTCCTGCTCACGCGAACTGCGTCGTGTGCAGTTCATCGAACGAGCACGGTCTCGGCCTGAGTTTCACGCAGCTTCCGGATGGTAGCGTGGAAGCAAAGTTCGATTGTGATAAGGTCTTCGAAGGGTATCGTAATATCTTGCACGGTGGAATTACATCTGCTCTTCTCGACGGTGCAATGACGAATTGCATGTTTGCGCACGATATTCATGCCGTTACTGCCGAATTGAATGTCCGGTTTTTACATCCTGTTGCTTGCTGTCACTTAGTTACCATCCGTGCTTGGATTACACGATCTACTACGAAGCTTCACCTCTTGCGGGCCGAGTTATCGCAGAAAAATCAAATCATGGCGACGGCGACGGGCAAGTTCGTTCGGATTGATGAACAACCTGATCTTGAGTCAACCGAAGTTGTGACAGCTACAACCAGTAAAAGTAAATGATAACTTGCGAACCGGTTCCATCTCGGCTTCCGGGCCGCAGCCCTGGCATCTGTATGAGAGTATCCTGCTACTAAGAGCGGTGTACTTCATTACAGCTATACTGGACGATGATCCCGCCGTGATTTACTGATTGCCAGTATTCCAGCGTTGACCTGCTTAATACATTATGCTTATCGTATAGATGTATACACAGGCGATAGGAGCGGCACATGAAAAGCAAGAAAGATCCGGGCAGGATAGCGGCAAGGCTGATAACCGCGGTTTCTTCCCAGGAAAACTCTGAGGATCGAGTCGATGCCCTTGCCAAATTCATCTCCGGGTATAAACCGGATGAAATAGGCCAAATTCTGGGTTCGATGGTCGCGGATGCATGCCAGCGTATAGAAGCCGGTATAACATTCCTTTCATTTATTGACAGGCCTCTCCTTAAAAAGAGCTGTCCCGGCTGGGACTGGACCGCTCTGGACGACTGGTTCTCAAATACAAAACTCGAAGAGGTCTGGAATCTTTACAACCGCGTTCCATCAGACTCGGCAAAGTACGTTATAGCCAAGATATCCTTACTTATCGAGGTTATTTACATGCTTATAGAAGATGATCTTCTCGATCCGGAATCGGATATGGACTGTACCGGTGCGGACGTTGCGCTGATCGTGCTTAAGGGAGCGGGAAAAGAAGATTCCTCTTTAAGGATATCTCTCAGTTCCTTCCCGGTAGAGTTACGCAAATTCATGAAGGATATGCTTGCCGAATTTGATTTCATAGAGAAAACTCCTGGAACATGGCAGTTCTCGTTTAGTCCGGCGGCACTGGATAATTTCGCTTCGGGAAGCAATCTCCTTGTTCATATGGGATCCGGTCAAATGTCTATGGCTGTGGCACAGAGGAACGCGGAAAACCTTGTAAAAAGGCTTGAACTTCTCGTGAAAACTCTTCAGATGTTTCCTTCAGGGCATCCGTCAATAGATCCGTCAACAGAATCCTTCCTTAGTATCCTTTCTAAATTCTACAAGGAGAAGGAGCAGGTAACTCTTTCGGTAATGGGTGATACCGTGATGGTTAACGACATAAGCGTGGAAAGAAAAAGCACCAGCATGAGCGAGTTCACAAGAGCTTTCACAGAACGGCAAATGAGCAGCCTGACCTTCGATCAGGGAGTAACGGCTGAAGATGTGAAAACCTTCTCAAGGATATTCAACAGACCCTCATCATACATAGCAGAACACGGAGGTATAGACAGGCTTCTTGAACTAAGAGGACTTAATTCTATTTCCATAAACCGGTTCCATTACCAGCTTATTTCAGATGGCAGTGAACCTGATCAGACTCTGGCACGGGGAGATGTCACTATTGAGGACGCCATCTTCTCGGAGCTGATAGACAGGCTCGAAAGGGGAGAAAGCATAAATTCCCTTCCTGGAAGCAAGATCGGTAATGCCCTCAAATCTGTTCTCGCCGCCGCGCATGAAAACAAGGAGGAACAGAGAGGGATGATAGCCAGGTTCGTATTTGCCCTTGATCCTACTCTCTTAGAAAAGGGACTCCTTTCAAATCGTGTAATTCAGAGAGGAATGGCATGGAAGGCAGTCCGAAAAATCATAGACAGACTTCTGGCAAGCCTTCCTTCACCCGACCCGGATACAAGACACCAGACTTTGGGTAAGCTGCAGGAAATGGCTCTCCTGGCGGTGGAACGCGGAAAGGAGAATTCAACATTACAGATAATCGATTATGTTTCCAATCTTCTGAAGCGCGAACAGGATCCGGACGTTCTGTACAGAGGAGTAATCCTCACAGCTTCCCTCATGGAAGCACTTCTTTCCAGGGGTATGATGTCTATAGCCCTTGAGGCGGGGAAGATTCTTAATAATCTGGAATCGATGCGGTACTCCAGAACAGAGCTCGAGGCTGCCAGAAAGCGGTCTCTGGCGGAAGCCCAGAGGAAGATGGACACTATTAACGCGGCAGAAGCCCTTGTTCAGAAAATACTGTCCGAAGATGAAATCGTTTCCCGGGAGGCTAGCCACCTTGCGATGATAGTTCCTCCGGATAACCTGGTATCACAGCTTGTGAATATTTTCTACGAAGACAACAGAAGACTCAGATCAAAAGCCTTCCGCATGCTTCTTAAAATGGGCAACAGGGGACTTTCAGCAATTCATGATAGACTCACTGAAATAGTAACAGCCTTCAACTCAAAGGTGGGCAGTGGCACTTATCTCCTGCCGGATGAGGAATGGTTCAAGGCCCGAAACATGATACAGGTTCTTCGTGATCTGGGTTCTGACACAAGTGAGGGTATTCTAGCGGAACTCTGCAAGGTCCCTGATTCAAGGATCAGACGTGAATGCCTTCTGGCCCTCACAAAGGTATCTACAACAACAGCAGAAAGTCTTTCAATGTACCTCATCATTGATAAGTCAAAGGAGGTTGCAGAGATAGCTCTTGATATCCTCACCAAGCAGGCCATGAGTAATCCAGCTTTCATACCCAGGATAACCGAGGCCTTCCGGAAGAATAGTGATATCAGAATCGAGATTATGGAATCCTTCAGCATACTTGCCTATCACGAGACGGTCATCAGTTTTCTTTCAAGATGTCTCAAGGAGGGGCCTTCCGGTATTCTTTTCGAACAACAGAACCTGATTTCGGGAGCTTTACGAATCATCAGCAGATACGGAGGGACCGGCGATCTGCCTGTACTCCAGAAACTTCTTGATAAAGTAGAAGGAGGTTTCTTCAGAAAGAGTAAAATCGACAAATCACTGATTCAGCAGTTAAAGGAAACTATCCAGAACCTGATGATTTCAGATAACGTTATCGAAAGTAATATCTCTTTGGAGCCTTCACCCGACGAAAAGCGTAAAACGCGCAAATCAACTAAACCACCGGAAGATGACGAGATAACAATCCTTGGCCCGAATTACGGCATAAACGACGACTAACAGTATGTACCAGAGTACTATTCTGGTCTCTACACATGGAACCGGATAGTAGCTGGGGATACGAGTTTGAAGAATTCTGCAACCAGAACATGTTAGACTGCGATAAAGAATGAACTGCTGAATTCTGTTTGAAGGAGATTGATATGAAACAACGGCTACGCGTTTCGACAATAAGATACTGTACTTTTCTGATTCTTATGATGAGTTTAGCGTGCCATCCTAAAAACTCCAGAACTCTCATTTTCCCTACTGACGGTGTATGGAGTGTGTCCTGGATTGAAACAGGAATTGAATTGCGCAAGGGACAGACTGTTGTAATCTCCGCCGTAGGAAGCGTTCGTCCCAGTACCGGAGCAGATATATACGCGGGTCCGGACGGGACAACCGAAGTTCAGAGCTGGCAGGATTCCTATTCCTACAGGTCCGACTTTCCGCACGAGGCGGTCATTGCTCGCATAGGCGGAGGGGATATCCTGCTAATCGGGAGTGGACAGCAATTTCAGACGCAAACAGGAGGAACTCTGGAAATAGGGGTTAATGATACAGACCCATGCAATAATGAAGGCAGCTTTGAAATTGAAATATGTTGGTGATTCAATAAAGAAGAGAGCCTCTGAAGATTTTCTTTTATGATCCTTCCAGTCAAGCATCATTCTGGAAACTGTTTCTTGTAGTAGAAAACATTACTGTTGACACCACCTATTCATTCCCTACAAATGCATCTCCTTTCAAAATGTTCCTCATCGATATCAGTAATTCAAACCAGCTCTCAAGTAACACAACTGCATCGTCAGGAAATATCACCATTACTACATTTGACTGTGGTCAGCCGATCAGAGTTTTCTTTACAATCAATGCCACAATTGGAAGTGAACTTGGAGAAGGGCCCTCAGTACATATCAGTGGGGATTTCAGTTGTACTATTTACTCAAATCCGGCTCCTTTTGGCTGCAGTTTCTCTATGTAATCATGCTCAGTAAGTTCTAAAAGGCAGGGTTATCTTCTGAGCTGATATCCGATGCAGCTGAAGAACCGGTTACCTGATTCAGGTTAAGAATATAGATATAATTCCCATATAATAAATTATTACTAAATAAGTAATGGATAGATAGTTTCTGATAAATATGTAATGATATCTGTGACTAACCTGAAAAATTTATAAGAATGCAGCTTGCTGA
>JAIOSX010000142.1 GCA_021107345.1 Candidatus Aegiribacteria sp. | reverse complement strand
GTTATCTCGTTAACAACGATACCGCCCCACCTGGTCACTTCAAGATCAGGATAGCAGTTGGGTACAAGCGGGTTGGGGCTGTTACCGATGGCAACGATCAACGCATCGGTATCCTCGATGAACTCACTTCCCTCGATCGGAATCGGCCGTCTTCTTCCCGATGAGTCGGGTTCGCCAAGTTCCATCTTTATGACCTCTGCACCCCTGATCCATCCCTTTTCGTCGCCTATAAGGCTCACAGGATTCTGCAATAGATGGAATTCCACGCCTTCTTCCTTTGCGTGGTGAATCTCCTCCAGCCTTGCCGGCATCTGTTCCTCGGCCCTTCTGTAAACGATAAGCGATCTTTCTGCTCCCATTCGGAGAGCGGTTCGAGCACAGTCCATTGCGACATTACCACCGCCAACAGTGATTACCTTCTTACCTTTTACTATGGGAGTGTCAGCCTCTGGAAAATCGTAGGCCTTCATCAGGTTCGCCCGGGTGAGATACTCGTTGGCCGAAAGAACTCCAAGCAAGTTCTCTCCATCAACCCTCATGAACCTTGGAAGACCGGCACCTGTTCCTATAAATACCACATCAAAATCATCAACGATTTTCCCTACCGGGATGGTCTTCCCTATCACATGATCATACCGGAATTCCACACCGATCTTTTCCAGGTAATCAACCTCATACTGCACAATTTTCTTAGGCAGCCTGAATTCAGGGATTCCGTAGACCAGGACTCCCCCGGCTTTGTGTAGTGCTTCAAAAACTATTACTTCGTGACCGAACTTGATCAGATCTCCAGCAACCGTAAGACCGGCGGGGCCTGCACCTATTACAGCAACTCTTTTCCCCGAAGGCTTCAGAGATGAAGGCTGCTCGCACTCTCCCTGTTCCCTTTCCCAGTCGGCAATGAACCGTTCGAGCTTGCCAATCATTACCGATTCGCAGGGATCCTTCCTGACTTTGCCGATAGAGCAGAACAGCTGACACTGCTCTTCCTGGGGACAGACCCTTCCGCATACTGCCGGAAGAAGGTTTCTTTCCTTCATTTTCCTGACAGCGCCCTTGAAATCCCCAACCTCGATGAGCTTTATGAAACCGGGGATATCTATACCTACAGGACAGCCTTCAACACAAAACGCTGTTTTGCACTGAATACACCTTTTTGCTTCCAGCATAGCCATTTCTGGAGTATATCCAAGGGGGACTTCATCAAGATTATTAATCCGCTCCTCCGGATTCTGCTCGGGCATTTGAACCGGCGGTATCTTCAATCTATCTTTGACATTCATCGCGAACCCCCTTCCAGCATAGCGTCAAGTCTGCAGCCGACCTCGGAGGAATATTTTTCAAGCGCTTCCTTCTCTTCGGTCCTGTATGTGGCAAGGCGGGCCATGAGTTCATCAAAATCAACCTTGTGCCCGTCGAATTCAGGTCCGTCAACACATGCGAATTTCACTTCATCACCTACAGTTACCCTGCAGCAGCCGCACATTCCTGTTCCATCAACCATGATCGGGTTCAGACTGACAATTGTTGGAATACCAAGCTCCTCAGTCAGGATGCAGACAAATTTCATCATGATCGGAGGCCCCATTGCGATGCATTGATCGAATTTTTCACCGTTATCCATGAGATTCCGGATAGCATCGGTCACAAGGCCCTTCTGACCTTCCGAACCGTCATCCGTGGTTATTATCAAATTATCGCTTGCTTCCCGCATAAGGTCGGCAAGTATGATCAGGTTGGAGGATCTTGCCCCGAGGATACTGGTGACATGGTTACCTATTTCTTTCATTGCTCTTGCAACAGGATACAGTGGAGCAATACCGATCCCTCCCCCGACACAAAGAACCCTGCCGACTTTCTCTATATGTGTGGGTTCACCCAGAGGCCCTGTAAGGGTAGGGATGGAATCACCCTTTTTCATCTGAGCCATCTGCAGGGTTGTTTTACCCACCGCCTGGATGATAAGAGTAATGCTTCCCTCTTCGGTATCAACATCTGCTATTGTTATTGGAATTCTCTCTCCTTTATCATTGATCCTCACAATAACGAACTGACCGGGCTTTCTGTATCTGGCTATATCGGGTGCACGGAATCTATACAGATAAATATCAGGGCCAAGCTTTTCCTTGTGCAGGATCTGATACATTTTCATCCTCCATTATTACATGTAAGTGATGTACTCAAAGACGAGTAATTAGATCTATTTGATGATAATTGATTACAACAATCCAAAACATTTACGGCACACAATATCCCCATGGAGTATCCCGGTCAAGTAGTTAACCTATCCAATATCCATATCGGTACTTGACGAACACCACTGTTAATCAGTAGGCTACCGAATCCATGATGAGCGAATAGGAATTGAATTAACTGTCAATATGTTTCATGTTCTTAATCTTACCCCCGGAAGGAGGGACGGGCATATGCTCGAAGAACTTTACCAGAAGGTAGTTGAGAAGGACCCGGCTCAGCCTGAGTTTCATCAGGCCGTACAGGAAGTCCTCGAATCACTGGAGGTAGTCCTGGATAAACACCCGGAGTACCGCAAGGCCAGAATTCCTGAAAGAATTGTTGAACCCGAACGCGTGATCATGTTCAGGGTTCCCTGGGTT
>JAIOSX010000186.1 GCA_021107345.1 Candidatus Aegiribacteria sp. | reverse complement strand
TCCGTAGACTGCGCCAGAACATCCACATCCCCATCACCGTCCATATCTGCCGGAAACGCGTAATGACACCCGCCCAGACTTGAATTAATCGTATGGCTGATTTTAGAAATACCAAGAAGAAGCTCGCCGGTGCAGGCTGTCCATGAAGTCTGAACCTGGCTTGAGAAAGTGTTTAGCCAATAAGAACTAACAGGTCCCGGAACACCCGGCCCACCGGACCAGTCTGTCTGGAATGAAACGCCTGCGATAAGAACAGAACATGGGTATAGCAGTAACAATAGAAGTACAGCACTATTAATCCTGAATACATTCTTTATAACTTTTCTTTCCTTTGTGCGGATCTCTGTCTGTGTACAGCATCTTACTCGCTTATTCTTATGCTGCTGTATTTATGTCTGTGTATTCAGCTTATCATAAAGGTGAGATGGAGTCAAGAGGAAGTGTATCAGTACACTCAACAAGAAGCTACAAGCTGGTGGAATCGGAATAAGGGGTTACCCTGAACGATTATCTGTGAACTTTGAAACGAATGCTGGTGAGAGATAGAAATTGAGAGTATTATTATAGGTATATGCGTAAATATATTTTCAACTCGATAACAGGGGGTTTTTATGGGTGAAACTAAGGCCATTGAGCTGAGGCATGATGGAAAAACCTACAGGGCTGGAAACAGAGATGTTTTCTTCAAATGGGCGAGGGAACACAGAGTTACACTCGATGACAGCTACAGGATCGCGGGCACCGATAAGTGGATACCTGTAACCGCGAACAACGAGCTTAACATCCTGCTGGATCCGGAGAACTGGTGGAAACTCAAAATGGGCGGGAAAACCTACGTTGCGTCCGACTGGGATGCCATAGTCAAATGGGCGCACGAGGGCAGACTGTCCGTGGATGTCCAGATAGAGGGACCGAAGACTCCTCCGGGTGGAATCCTCGGAAAGGCTTCCACTGAACTCTCTCCCTATCTGCGTGAATGGGTACCCGATGATCCGGACAGAAAACCGGTGAGGCTCCGATTTGATGACAAGACCTTCGTGCCCGGTAATGTGGATACGCTGAAGAAATGGATCCAGGAATCAAGGGTTCCCATGGAGGCCGAGGTATCAATTCAGGGGGAAGACTGGATGCCGGTGTCGGATTGCGGATACTTTGAGGTGGAACTATGGCCCATCGAAGCTTCGCTTGATTCTGCGGATAAATCGAAAAAACCCGGCAGCAGGACAAAGCCTCCAAAATTAGATGATGAATCCGGACCCCCGGAAACCGATAAGCTTGAAGTTCGTGATAAGGAAGAGTCCGGCTATCGGGAGGGAACCAGTGGGGAAACAGCAAGTGTTTCTCCAGAGGAGAACGGACAGCAAAAACCGTACCGGATCATTACCACCTACGGTGAGAATTACGTATTCGAGTACCCGGAAGAAGTACACTCTCTTCTTAAGAAGAAAAAGATACATAGTTTCGACGAGATAAGACATCCTGACCTGCCGGACGGCGTAATGTTCGTTAACGAATACCTCCGTGAATATATGCCGACAAGGGGATTATCCATCCTTCTTATAACACTGTCAGTCCTGTTCGGAGCCGCTGGTGTCGCGGCAATTGTATTCCAGCAACCGGGCGAACAATGGATGCTTATCGGCGGAATAGCTTCTCTGGTTATAGCCCTGATGCTTCTGGTCCGGATAATCTGGAAGAGATAGAATGATAATCACCGACCTTATTGCTGCGACCAGAGATGGCATCAGGATTTCCAGAGACGATATCTACGAATTCGCAGCCGCAATAGGTTCGGGAGAAATTCCTGATTATCAGGCTGCAGCCTGGCTTATGGCCGCCTACATGAGAGGTCTTCCCCGTGAAGAAACCGTTGCTCTTACACTCGCCATGAGGGACAGCGGCACAGTTATTGAGTGGAGTGACGGACCTCCCCTTGCCGATAAGCACAGCTCCGGGGGAGTGGGCGATAAGATATCTTTGATACTGGCTCCCCTGACCGCGGCGGCCGGGCTTAGAATCCCAATGATCAGCGGAAGAAGCCTGGGTCATACGGGAGGTACACTGGACAAACTGGAATCGATACCCGGAATGAATGTTCAGCTCCCGCTTTCAACATTCATTGAACTTGTTGAGACAAACGGAGTAGCGATGAGCGGTCAGACTGATGCCCTCGCTCCCGCTGACAAAAAGCTGTATGCCCTTCGGGACGCTACATCCACCGTTATGTCGATTCCCCTTATCAGCGCAAGCATACTTTGCAAGAAGCTGGCAGAGAAAACCGATGTTCTTGTATTTGATGTAAAGGTGGGTAATGGTGCCTTTATGAAGCATTTTACGCAGGCGGAAGAACTCGCACGGGAGCTGATCGGCATTGCCGCGGAAGCCGGAGTGAAGGCGGAAGCCCTTATTACGGGAATGGATTATCCCCTTGGCATGAAAACCGGCAACGCCCTTGAAGTTCAGGAGGCACTTGACGTTCTTGAGGGCTCCGGGCCTCCGGATGTGAGGGAGCTTTCGATAAGGCTGAGCGCTTCGATGTTATACCAGGCCCAACCGTCCCGTTATCCGGATACCGCGACGGCAATCAGTTTTTGCGAGGAGCTTCTGGACAGGGGTTCTGCAATGAACAAATTCGTTACCATAGTAGAGGCCCAGGGAGGTGATCTCGATGCTTTCAGATCTCTACCTGAGGCACCTGTGAGAACGGAGGTAAGGGCATCTCGCTCTGGATACTGGAATGGGATGAACGCCTACGAGGTTGGAGAGGCTGTCCGGGGTCTTGGAGGGGGAAGATACAGTATGAATCAGCAGATTAAGCCTGATACAGGCTGGGAACAGTTTATCCCGGGTGGTACCGAGGTCACCGCAGGTGATATACTTGGTCTGATACATGCCGGGTCCAGGGAAGATGCGTTCGTCGCGTCGAAAAGAATTTCAGAATCTGCTGAATGGGATCAGCCTGCTGAACCACTTGTCAGGAAAGTAATATGAAATCAACACCAAATATTGATATAAGTACGCTGCCTCAACAGCTTCACAGCGCAGGGATTCTTTCGGATAACGGATTCGAGAGGCTTGCCAGATACGATGATGTCACGGATGAAAATGTTTTGAATATACTGGTAGCTCGCGGCCTGGTTTCCGAGGAGCTGCTATACAAGTTCCTGGCAGGAATTGCCGGGCTCCCCTATAAAGTCCTGGATCCCCTGGAGCTTGATTATCAGGTTGTCACGGATCTTCTGCCAGGGGCATTTGCTCAGAAGCATCACCTGGTGATCTTCGATGAAACTGAATCGTCACTGAAGGTGGCGACAAGCAACCTTGAGGACACAAGACCCCTTGATGATCTGGTCCATATGCTGGGCAGGGATATTGAACTGTTCATTGGAAGGCCGTCAGAGATAGCAAGGGTTATCAGACAGTTTTACGGACTTCACGGATCGATTACAGCGGCTGTCAAGGAGCTTGATTTAAAGGATGGAGTTGATCTCGGTAATCTGGAGAGGTACGTATCCAGTAAGATAGACCAGAAAGTTGAGCCAACTGACCGTCCGATTGTTAACGCTGTCAACCATCTTTTACACTATGCCTTCGAGGAAAATGCCAGTGACATACACCTTGAGCCCCACAGAAAGGGAACCGTAGTCAGGCTCAGAATCGATGGAGTTCTTCACGATATCTACAAGATCCCGAAGAAGCTTCACCTGCCCATAATGTCACGGATCAAGATGATATCCGGGCTGAATATCGCAGAGAAAAGAAGGCCGCAGGACGGCAGAATAAGAACACACTTTGAGGGAAAACCTGTTGAGATAAGGGCTTCAACCATTCCTGTCGCTTTTGGAGAGAAAGTAGTTCTGAGAATACTGGACCCCGCCCTTCTGATGCAGGATCTTGCATTACTTGGTTTTGAAAGTGAAGATCTGATCAGATATAGAAATGCGATTAGCAAGCCTAACGGGCTGATTCTGGTTACAGGTCCCACCGGAAGCGGAAAAACAACTACTCTCTATTCTTCACTTACGACTCTGGCTACCAAGGAGAAGAATATTACCACCATTGAAGATCCCATTGAATTCGTCACAAACGAATTCAACCAGATATCCGTACAGCCGGCTATTGAACTGACTTTTTCCACATCGCTTAAACATATTCTCAGGCAGGATCCTGATATCATCATGGTGGGCGAAATCCGGGATAAGGAAACAGCTAAAAGTGCGATGAGATGTGCCCTTACTGGTCATCTGGTTCTCAGTACTCTGCATACGAACGATTCCGCTTCAGCTGCCATTAGATTGATAGATATGGGTGTTCAGCCTTACCTGCTTTCTACGACCCTTGTTGCGGTAGTAGCACAGAGGCTGGTGAGAAGAGTATGCGACAAGTGCAGTGAGGAGTACATTCCACCCCGGTCGATTCTTGAATCCATCGGTCTCGAGGATGGAGTTGTTCTCAGGAGGGGAAAAGGGTGCAGGAACTGTCGCAGCACCGGTTACAGGGGACGTATTGCCGTGTTCGAGGTGTTTGAAATGTCGGAGAAGATACGTACGGCAATTATAAATAATGCATCCATTGATGATATTCGAAGGGCAGCGGTGGAGCATGGGATGGTAACTCTCCATTCAAACACGCTTTCAAAGGTTCGTCAGGGGGTAACAACTCCGGAGGAAATGCTTAAAGTTACATTGGGGGTTGAATGAAAAAGTCGATATTGGCAGTTGCTTTATTGTTTCTTGCCTGCGGGGATGAATCCCCTCCGGACATAATGGACAGAGGCGATGCTGCGATCCCCGAGGTCAGCGATTCAGTGATAGTACTACCCAACAGCCCAATGGAAATAGCTCTGGATTTTTCCAACAGACTTGGAATGAACGATCCGGACTGCTTCGAACTTATTTCCGAGGGATTTGCTGATTCACTTCCGCTGGACAGCCTCTCCCCGCAGCAGATCTTCGGAAGATGGAGGGCCTTCGACGCAAGCGGTCGCCTTACCGCCATTCAGGAGAGCACCGAGGGCATGAGAACTTCCTACTACTGCACCATCAGGAGAATGGAATTACCAGCTATTAACCGTATCGATTTTATTCTTGCGGATGATTCCTGGCTGATCGATGGTTTCGGAGTGGAGCTTCCCAGGGATTTGGAAGATTCTCTGACTATTGAGCAGCTGGCGAATCTCGTACTTCAATACCCGCAGGTCAGAAGAGAAATGCACGTTGTAAGAATGCTTTACGATGACTGCAATATAGACTCAGTCCATAGCTATGCATCCCTTAACGCCGCTGTTGAAGCGGGTACGGATTTTCGTGATTTTTTACTCGATCTTCAACCTGGAAGCTACGCTGTTCTTGCTGAGAGCAATATAAGAAGAGCAGGGAAGTACCAGATCATTAAAGACAGATCTGAAAGAGTTCTTTCCGGACTTCCAGCCGACCTGATGACCCTGATCAGCATCTGGAGGGAAATGGCCTACATTTCCAAATCTGTTCTGAACCATCGACATGAAGCAATGCAGGGGCTTTACTCCAGAGGTTTCTGGAATGAACCGAACATAGCTGAAGAGGAAGAACGACTGGCTGGTTTCCGGGAGTTCTTTCTTTCCGTAAGCGATCTTGTGGAAACCAGGGATTCTCTATCCCGTACGTACCCGGTGGTACTGACCTCCGGATGCAATGAACCGCTGGGTCAGGTAGAGATAGACCTCGATCCTCATCGGCTGGATCAGAAAATGGAAAATGATGTAGGAATCGTTGTATGGAGGGCTCTTGCAGTTGAACTTAACGGAGACAGCGATCCTGAAAGAGTGATCTACTGGGCGGGTAACCTTTTTCTGTTTGAAGGTACGCCAACTGGCTACAGACTTGTATGGAGAACCTTTGAGAACTACGAAAGCGATTACCATCCAGATTTTATTTCCCAGCCTTCGGGAAGGGGAAGCTGCCGTGAAGTAACCTTCAGGGGAACAGAGGGAGAGTATGAGTACTTCCTCGGCTACACCGATTCAGGAGAGCCGCTGTTCAGAAGGATACGTTCCACGAATGAGAGTTTCCCCCTGATTGAGGAACAGATCTGATGAAACAAAAGGTCATAGCAGTTCTTTACTGGCTTTCACTGGCCGGTATAACCGGACTGTTTTTCAGTGCGGGGTTTGTATTCAGGGTTTACGGAGACTGCAGCTCGGCCTTCAGTGAAGCCAGAGGCAATCTGCTTGTCGCCGGTCTGCGGGGTCATGAACCTGCAGCTGCAACCCAGATATACGACAGCAGGGGCAATCTTATGGCCACAGCCTGTGTTGAGAACAGGTACCCAGTTAGACTGGAAGAAGTATCGTCATGGGTAATCAACGGTTTCATAGCCACTGAAGACAGAACCTTCTACGAACACAACGGAATTAGCTACAGAGGTATCGCAAGGGCTGCCCTGCACGATTTAAGAACAGGTGAAAGACAAGGCGCAAGTACCATAACACAGCAGCTTGCCAGGGGTCTTTTCCTCGTACCCGATCAGACAGTCCAGAGAAAGATCCAGGAAGCTTTTATTGCAATGGAGATCGAACGTCAGTTCGAGAAGAACGAGATCCTCGAAATGTACTTGAATCAGATCTATTTCGGTGCGGGTGCTCATGGTATAGAGGCAGCTGCAAGAACCTATTTCAACGGTACCACTGCTGCTGAGCTTTCCCTTGCCCAGGCGGCAATGCTTGTGAGGATGGTTAAGAATCCCAGTGGTTTCAACCCCCAGAACAATTATGAAAGGTGTCTGGTCCAGAGGAACGTGGCTCTCCAGGTAATGGCCAACGAAGGATACATAACCCGGATGCAGGCAGAAGAGGCCATGAACGCACCGCTCGCTGTTGATATTCACCGTCCTGAGATTGAACAGGAATGGACCTACTTCTCGGAATACATCCGGAAATACCTTGTAAACAGGTACGGCTGGTCAGTGGTTTACGAACAGGGTCTAAGAGTATACACAACCCTCGACCCGGATATGCAGATTATTGCTGAACATGCGTTGGACAGCATTCTTACTGAAATGGAACCTGTCTGGGATAACGAGACGGGGGAATTCCTGAGTGATCCCGACAGACTCAGGTATGAAAGCTCCCGCGCCCACTGGCTGACTGTACGGGATACAACTTCGGGAGTAGCTGATTACATACAGGGAGCTCTGGTGGCACTGGATCCTGCCACGGGATACATAAAAGCCATGGTTGGAGGAAGGGACTTTACAGACAGCGAATTCAACCGCGCCGTTCAAGCCCGCAGGCAGCCCGGCAGCTCTTTCAAACCATTTGTTTATGCTGAAGCTATCGAACAGGGATGGTCTCCGGGAAGTATTATCCTTGATCAGCCTGTAGTAGTGCAGATGTCTCCAGGTTCCTGGAGGCCAAGGAATTACGATCATACCTTCCACGGCATGGTAACATTGAGAACCGCCCTGGCTCGTTCATTCAATGTTTCAGCAGTGCGACTGGGGATGGCTGTGGGTATTGAAGCCGTTGCCGCGAGAGCCAGGGCAATGGGACTGACTTCCAGAATTCCGATAGTCCATTCCCTTCCGCTGGGCAGCTGCATGGTGAACCCGCTGGAAATGGCACAGGCATATATCCCCTTCGCCACCGGAGGTCTGGCAAGGGACGCTGTCTCCATCCTCAGGGTGGAGGACAGGTATGGTAATGTTCTTGAAGACAATCAGACCCCCTCCGCAGGCAGGAGGGTACTGTCCGAGACAGGCGCGTACCTTATGAATTCCCTTCTTCAATCTGTTATCCGCGAAGGGACCGCTGCTGGAAGCAGATGGTACTGGGGAGGCCCCTTCTCGGGAAGGAGAGCCGGAGGGAAGACCGGAACCACAAGTGATTATGCCGATGCATGGTTCGTAGGTTATACCCCCGATCTTGTTGCCAGTGTATGGGTAGGATACGACAACCATGTCGTGAGAATGAGGCTGCAGAACGGCAGAGGGCAATCTGGCAGCAGCATAGCCCTTCCCGTATGGAACAGTTTCATGAAGGACTATTTTGAGGATATCCCGGTTGATTCAACGGTAGCTTTCCCCGGCCCGCCTGAGAACTCAGTTGAGACTGCTGTTATCTGTACAATTACAGGTGAACTTGCCCTTGCAACCTGCGGAGAAAACACCAGGCAGGAAGAATTCTGGCAGGGAACCGCCCCGCAGCACTACTGCACTCTTCATGATTATTCAGGTGGAGCTTTCCTGCCGGATACGACACTTCCCGATTTTACCGAATTCGATATGAATTACACTAATCACGGAGCGAACTGATGCCACCAATCTGGTTTATTATACTGGCGTTTCTTGCCCTGACTGTTTTCTTTCTGGCCTGGCGCCTTATCAAGTCACCCACCTGGAAACAGATACAGCTGAGAAAAGCAGCTAAACTTGCAGTGGGGGGAAAAACGGACGACATGATAGACTTCCTGAAAAGGAATATGAACAGTAAGAGCGTTTCCGACCCCCTGACCAACGCCCTTGTCTATTTCTATATCAAAGCCGGTCAGTATGATGAGGCCGAGTCCATTATCCTTCAGGCAATTGAAAAGGGTGACGACAGCGCAATGGCGCTGGCACAGCTTGGTTATGTCGCAGGCGGCAGGAAAGACCACAAAAAGGCTGAGGAACTCTACAGAGAAGCCCTGACTTGTGATGATTCCCTTAAGTCAACCATGAATATGAACATAGCGGGAATGCTGATCGAGCTGGGCGAGCGGCTCGATGAAGCGGAGGAGCTTCTGAAGGAAGCCCTGGAACTCAGGGAAGGTTCCGCCAGAAGTGGTATTCACGTCAATCTGGCCATGCTTTATCTCAAGAAGAAACAACCGGTTGATGCAAGGGTCCAGGCAAAGACAGCATTCGAGCTTATCCCGTCCGGAAGTATCATTCTTCGAAGCAGCAGGGCCAATGCTCTTGCTCTTGCCTCCAGGGCATGCTCTATGCAGGGAGAGAAGGATGAAGCAATAAAGCTTGCCTCAAAGGCACTGAAGCTTATTGAGGACCTCCCCGGAATGGACAGGATTGGTCAGGAGCTGAAGCATATGGTAAAGGATGACAGCCCTTCCCAGGCCAAGTGATCCCTTGAAAAAAATGATCTGGTCAGTCATCCTCACCATAGCGGTTTATACTGCCATCGTTTTCTTTTCCGACGCGAAGGAAGTTGGCAATGCCCTGACAGGCATTTCCCTCTTCTGGATACCCCTGTTCCTTTCACTGTCACTTCTCAACTACCTTCTGAGATTCTTCAAGTGGCAGTACTTCCTTGTAAGGATAAATGTACACATCCCATGGAAGGAGAGCCTTGCTGTATTCGTAGCGGGCTTTTCAATGACCGTATCGCCCGGAAAGCTTGGCGAACTTCTTAAATGCTACCTTCTGAAGGACAGAAGGAACATCCCTGTCTCAAGAACGTCCCCGGTGGTGGTAGTCGAGAGGATAACCGACCTTATCAGCATGATTTTCATTGCCATGACAGGCCTTGTGCTTGTTCGGCACAGAGGAGCATTGATAGCGGTAGGGGCGGGTATCGTATTCGTCCTGGCAATAATGATATTCCTGCTGTGGGAGAAGGCTTTCGGATTCCTTACAAACCTTCTCTGCAGGATAAAACCGGTTGAGAAGCACCGCGAGAATTTTGAACAGTTCCACAGGAACTGCTCATCTCTCCTGGATTTGAAAAGTCTCCTGATCTCGGTTCCCATCGGGATTCTGTCATGGGGCGCGGAGGCCCTTGTGCTCTGTCTGGTGTCCATGTCTCTGGGTATAGAGCCAGGGCTTTCCGTTGGGCTTGCCCTGCTCGCTCACTCGGCGGGAACCATCGCGGGAGCCGTCTCCATGATACCCGGAGGCCTCGGCCTGACAGAAATAACCATAGGAGCCATCCTCATGAGTGTCATGTCAGAACCCGATGCGGCGGTAACAACGATAATCATGCGTTTCGCAACCCTGTGGTTCGCTGTGCTGCTGGGAATCATCGTACTTGGGATAATTAAAAAGAAAAACCAATAGCCAACAGGAAACTGGATTTGTCGTGTCCACATTCCAGCTGCGCATAGACAATGGTCAATTCTGTGGTTTGCAATATTCTGAGATTCTGCAATATTCTTTATGAAATGCCTTTCATCTTTTGGGTGGCTGCTGAATGTCAAGTATGAACTTTTGCATAAACAGATA
Source organism: Candidatus Aegiribacteria sp. (assembly GCA_021107345.1). The sequence continues at coordinate 7,590 of JAIOSX010000186.1, read as the reverse complement.
TAACAACAGCATAATCCACATGAAAGGTGGTATACCTTTCCTTGAATCACTCAACTTAGGAGAAAGGAAGGTGCTAAACATATCCGGGAGGTATAATTATTGGTTCAAAAAACTATGGGTTTAATAACTTGCGGAAAGGAGAGAAAAATGAAGAATGCTTTTGTACTAGGACTTATCCTGATGGTTGGAATTCTTGTCGCAAATGACAATTCATCCGCTCCGGATGGTTTTGTTCCCAGCGTTGTGAATTCTTCTGGTTCGAGTATGCCTGTTGAATCGTTTACGTCAGTAGATAATTCCATGGGGGCAAATAACTCTGAAGATTGTGCAATACTACCAGTATCAACCGGTACGGACGCTTTTACATTCACTACGGTCAACTGGTCACATTTCAGCTGGTTTGGATCATATTGTCGTGGTTTAGATGTTGTTAGTCACAGTAGTGTCGAAATGCTCATGTCACCTGCAATTTCTTCTGATTCTATATATTTTATTAATTTTAATGATGGAACTATGAATGATAAAGTTCCTTTGGATCCAGCCAACACAGGGGGGTGGGGCTGCTATCCATATGGAAGTATAAATGTTAACGACTACATGAATAACCATATCTACAATTCAACAAATCTCGGAGTCAGCTGGACCGCCTATACCAATCCGTCAGCATCGTATGGCAGAGGAATGGATGTTGATTATTCAACTGATCTTGTATGGGAAACCTACAGCAGTACCGGTGTTTATTCGTTTTCACATTTAGCTTCTACAGGAACCTTCTACGATATATCAGCTTACATTCCCGAGATGATGAGCGGCCTTACGGTATATGAAAATGGAGGGTACCATCTCCTTTTCATTAATACTTACAACACAGGTTATGCCTACATCTTTGATCTTGATGACAACCTTAACTATCTCGGTGCTGTCGCATATCCATACCAATCGACTACAGACCATTCTTACGGATTAGCCTACAGCAATACGCGTGACACTTTTTTCTGGGCTTATAAAGACACTAACACCTCTTGCTTCCTGGTTGAAGTAGAACTGGGTTTAACCGGTTTAGAACAATCCACATGGGCCGATATCAAAAGCTCGTTCTGATTTAGAGTATCTGAACAGAACTTCATCCAGATATGTCCTCCGGGGGTATTCTTTAGAATTACCTCCGGAGGATCATCTTCTCCAGCAATCCTGCATGGAACATTGACCCGGTCTCCGGGGTAATGTATTACTAGACCAGTATAATGAAACACCATAAAGGAGAAGGTTCAATCATGAGGATAGTACTTATTGCGCTGTTGCTTTCAGTTTCAACCGCGATTTTTGCCGTTGGTCTTGAACCATCCAATTTCTCACTTATCGAACCAACCGGTTCATGGTTCAATCCGGATTTCTCCGGTTATGCAAGTTTCAGCATGATCACCGGAGGCGGTCGAACTCTGGGAACCGGTATTACCGTCGGAACAATGTCCTTTTCACTTCACCCGAACTGGCAAGCCTCAATTGACGTAGGATATGCAAAGCTTTACGATTTCCACGGTTTCACAACCGGCAGGGTTCTTGGCGGACTTGATCTCAGGTGGCAGCCTTCGGATGACTTTACGCTTCAGTTCCACGTCAGCGGTTCACTTCCGGATTCCACCCTGACAGGATTCTGAGAACTGCTCTCTGAACAGTACTTTCTGACCCTGTATCTGTTTATGCTGACTGTATCGCCCGGTGATTCACTCATCAGGGCAGGTAACCTTCCGGACGCGCTTCCAGTATTGCTTGAGGAAATAATTGAAGATCCATGCGATCCATGGCTCCTTTACAGATTCTCATGGGTTTGCAACAGAATGGAAAAACCTGAAGTTGCTCTCGAACCAGCCCTTGCCGCCTGGAGGATCGAACCCGATAACCAGTGGTATCTTGCCGAGTATACCCGAGCTTTGAAGAACCTTGAGATGTACGAAGAATTGATCAACTATGGAAACTATATCAGGGGAGGAGGAGTGTGCCGTTACTACCTTGCCGTCGCAGAACGGGAATTGGGTATTTTTCCTTCACCATCGATTGAGTATCTCCTCAATACTTCCACGTGCGAAAACGATTCAGCCGCTGCGGATGCCTGCGTGTGGCTCGCCATACTGCTGCAGAACGAAGTGGATACTGACAGTGTTATCACTCTGGTCGAAACTGCCGCCATGCTTCAGCCGGATGAGGATTTCTACAGGTGCATTCTGGCGGAGAAACTTGCGGAAGTAGGAGAAACAGAGCGTTCAAGAGAACATCTCCACTTTTTGAGACTTGAAGGATCAACCGGATACTCCTACTGGCAGGCATGCGCGTCTCTGGCTGAAGCAGAGGAGGACACTGACAGACGTATATGGGCGCTAAGGAGAGCCAGAAGCTATCGGATTTGTCCTGAATCCAGTCGTAATCTGGGCTGGACACTTTACATTTACGGAAGGGATGCCCTGAGGGATGGGGATGTGCTTCTTTCGAAGGAACGGCTTTCAGAAGCTGTCAGTCTTGGGGATTCTTCAGAAATTTATTTTCACAAAGCCGATTCGCTGATGGAACTTATTCATGAATTTGAAAACTCTGTTCCTGATAGTTATTAGTATCATCCTGCTCCTCATCGCGGGAAGATGTCTTCAAAGACCTCCCTGGTCAGGAGCGGGTGACAGGACTAAGGACAGAACCTCTGAAATTCAATCTCCTTGAAGGATGATGTTTCAGAATTCCGATGTTTTGATTATTATAGATACTGTAAAATGATGAAAATCTGCGATGCTATGAACGCTTAAATGTCCGGAGGATAGATACTGTGTTAAAGAAAGTGGTCAAGTCATTATTCGGTGAAAGACAGAATAAGAAAATTACCGGTCTCCAGCCCTATGTTGACGAAGTGAACGAATACTTCGAGAGGCTTGAACCGCTTTCTGAGCCGGAATTGAAGGATTTTACCAGACAGTTCAGAGTAAGGTTGGCGAAGGGCGAAACCCTTGATGATATAATGTGCGAAGCCTTCGCAGTCGTGAAGGAATCCTGCAGGAGGCTTCTCGGCCAGTCCTGGGTGGTCACCGAACACTCTCTAGAATGGAACATGGTTCCTTTCGATGTTCAGATTATGGGTGCTGTGGTTCTTCATCAGGGAAAAATCGCGGAGATGGCAACAGGTGAGGGTAAAACACTCGTTGCCGTAATGCCCATGTACCTGAATGCCCTTGAGCTGAATAATGAATGGTTGGAACTTGCTGAAGAAAAGTTCGGCGATGACCCGGATAAGTGGGTATTTGAACCTATTGAGGATACTCCACCTGGGAAGGGTACTCACCTGGTAACCGTAAACGATTACCTCTCCAAAAGAGACGCTGAATGGATGGGAGGTGTCTACGAATACCTTGGCCTTACCATCGGTTGTATACAGATGGAAATGACTCCTGAAGAACGCAGGAAACGGTATCTCAACGACATCACCTACGGAACCAATAGTCAGTTTGGTTTTGATTACCTTCGGGACAATATGGCTGTCCAACTTGAGAACAGGGTTCAGCGGGATCATAACTACGTAATCGTAGACGAGGTGGACAGCGTTCTTGTCGATGAAGCCAGAACCCCTCTTATCATCTCAGGTCCGGTAGCACATTCGCGGAATCGTTACAAGGAATACAGGAACGATGTTCACAAACTGGTCAGGAAACAGACGATTCTTGTAAACGGGATAGTTGCCGAAGCGAATGAACTCTGGAAAAACGGGAATTCGGAAGAGGCCGCCCTTCTGTACCTGAAGGCAAGGAAGGGGGCTCCGAAACAGAAGAAACTTATTAATGCGCTTCAGGACCCCGACCGTCTGCAGGCCGTGCAGAGAATGGAAGGCGTTCTTCTCCGGGAGAAAAGGACTCATGAACTGGAAGATGACCTATTGTTCAGTCTGGATGAAAAAGAGAAATCCATTTCTCTCTCCGAGGCCGGCAGGAAAACGCTCTCTCCCGATGACCCGGATTTCTTTCTACTCAGTGATATCGGAGATGGTATCGCTGAAATAGAACTTCAGGATATTCCAGAGCAGGAGAAACTGGAGCTGAGAAGGCAGACCTATCATGAGCATTCTCAGAAAGCTGAAGCTCTGCATAACATCGATCAGCTCCTCAGGGCATTTCAGTTGTACGAGAAGGATGTGGAATACGTTATTCAGGATGGAAGAGTGGTAATAGTAGACCAGTTCACCGGAAGACTCATGGCCGGAAGACGTTTTAGCGATGGCCTGCATGAAGCTCTTGAAGCCAAGGAGAATGTTGAGATAAGAAGCGAAACCCAGACCCTGGCAACCATTACCATACAGAACTATTTCAGAATGTATTCGAAACTCGCCGGTATGACGGGAACAGCTGAAACCGAAGCTGATGAGTTTGAGAGTATTTACGGCCTTGATGTGGTTGTTATACCTACAAATGTTCCTGTAATACGGCAGGATTATAACGACCAGGTATACAGGACCAGGCGGGAGAAGTACAACGCGATAATTACTGAGATTCAGCGGCTTCATTCCATGGATCAACCGATCCTGGTTGGTACGGTTTCGGTGGATATCTCGGAATTGCTCGCCAGGCTGTTGAAAGCAAGAAAAATTCCCCACAGCGTTCTGAATGCAAAGCATCATAAGCAGGAAGCTGAAATAATCACAAGGGCAGGCCAGAAGGGTGCGGTTACGATAGCCACCAACATGGCTGGCCGCGGAACCGATATTAAACTGGCTGAAGAGATAAAAGAAATAACTGACCGGGACGGTAATCCACACCCTGGCGGACTTTTCGTTATAGGTACAGCCAGACATGAATCCAGAAGGATAGACAGGCAGCTTCGTGGAAGATGCGGCCGACAGGGCGATTCCGGCGCCAGCAGGTTCTACCTTTCGCTGGAGGATGACCTTTTCAGGTTGTTCGCCTCGGAAAAACTCATTGATTTCATGAAAAAGAGCGGAGGAGAAGCTGAAGGTGAACCGATCGAGCATTCACTTCTTACAAAGGCTATACAGAAAGCACAGAAAAGGGTTGAGGAGTACAACTTTGGAATAAGAAAACATCTGCTGGAGTACGATGATGTTGTTAACCGTCAGCGTGAAGTTATTTACGACAGGAGACTTCAGGCCCTTACCGGAGAAGAACTCGCAGAAGAAGTAATCGATATGATAGGGGCCGTAACGCGGCACATTCTCATTGAAGCAATATCTGATGAAACAGAGGTTGAGGAATGGAATCTGGAGAGCGCAAAGCTTCTGCTGGGAGAGATTTCCGGAACCAGGTTTGATCTTTCCACGCTAAAATCGGGAGAATTATCCGCCGAGGAAGCAAGAAATGTTACTGCCGATAAAGTTCTTGAATACTATTACATGAAGAAGGAAAAGATAGGCACGGAACTCTCCGCCGAGCTTGAAAAAAGAGCGGTTCTCAGCTCCATTGATTCCATGTGGAGGGAGCACCTGTACGGGATTGACCACCTGAAATCAGGGATAAATCTAAGGGCTTACGCACAGCGCGACCCCCTTGTGGAATTCAAGAAGGAAGCTTTCGGTCTTTTCGAGGAACTACTTGACAGGATTGATAAGCTCGCTGTAAGGCAGGTGCTTTCCCTGTGGCCTCGGAGTACGCGAGCCGGCCTTCCGGAGAACCAGCAGGTAAGAGGTAATGCCATGCATCCCTCTTTAGCCCTTCCTGCCGCCGGTTCTGTTCAGGAGCCGCAGAGAAGAGGTGGAAAACCGGTAACAATTGTAAGGGAGAATCCCAAAGTAGGCAGAAACGATCCGTGTCCATGCGGAAGCGGGAAGAAATACAAGAAATGTTGCGGAGAATGAAAGGAGATAACAATGGCTGAAAACGGCAAGGGTGAATTCTGGGCATTCGTAGCGGGAGCTTTGGCTGGAGGAATAGTCGCCCTTCTTTACGCACCTGCAAAAGGTGAGGAAACAAGGGAGAAGGTTCGCGCAACGACAGAAGATCTTTACGGCAAGGGTGAGGGGGTTTACACCCAGTTCAGGGCTGAGGCTGAGAAGCTGATAGCTGAAGGAAAAAAGATGATCGACGAGGTTTCCACCGTAGGGAAAGAGAAGTACGAGGAGACGGTACGTAAACTTGAGGAAATCGGCGAAAAGATCGAGCAGGCCAGAGAAAAGGGTAAGGAAAAGGTCGAAGAGATTAAGGAAAAGACCGAAGAAGTCAAAGAAAAAGTTGAGAAAAAAGTAAAGAAGCCTGCTGAAAAAAGTGCAGCAAAAAAATAGATCAGTAATCATCTGGGGTGACGGCGCAGTCGGAAAAGGATTGGCCGTTGCCCTTTCCAGTTATCTGGACATTCTTATAGCGGGGCCTCCGGGAAGCGGTCGGGGGAGAATAAAGCTTGAATCCTCTGGTGCCTGTTCAGGAAGAGCCGCCGTTGAAAAAGTCGAATCCGGAGATCGCATTCACTGTGATTACTGTATTGTGGCCTTGAAAGCTTACGATTTGAAGTGTGCCGCGAAACATGTTATCAGTTCCAGTGATGGACGATGCATCTGCATTACGAACGGAATGGGTCTGGAAAAGGAGTGGGGGGAATCCTGGGAAGAAGGAGTTGAACCAGCCGTTCTCACCGCAGGTTTTCACCTTTTGCACAACGACTTCATTGAGATTGCAGAAGGCGATCTTTACGTATCTTCCGGGGGCAGGGCATATGATCTTTTCAGGGAAAGTTCTCTCCATCTTGTTCTTACAGATGAAATGGAGATTGTCCGCTGGTCCAAATGGCTGACGAACAGCGTTATCAACCCCCTGGGCGCTCTCTCTGGCCTCAGGAACAACCAGCTGCTTGAAGCCGGTCTCGGTACGGCTGCGGATACGCTTTTTACGGAATTGACTGAAGTGATTCCGACTGACCTTAGAGTTGTTGTGGTATCCAAGGCCAGGGATATGCTGGATTTCCTGCTTGAATCTTCACCTAACAGGTGCAGCATGCTTCAAGATATTCTTGCCGGCAGGAGAACGGAGATTGATTTTCTGACGGGACTGCATAAAAAGCAGCCTCGGGGGACATATTCCATAGCTGCTTCCGTCACCGATCTTGTAAGAGCCAGAGCTTTAAAACCGTACGAGTAGTAATCAACCCCTTTTCTGGTTGTTACTCTTCCTCCTCCTCGCCCATCCATGTACCCTTGTCAAGGATCTTCCAGACGGGTTTACCCGTGATCTCCTTTAGATCTTCAAGTACGTCAAGTTGCGTGGCATCAACCTGGAGTGAAGTTTTGAACATGTCTACGGCGTCTTCTTCCTGGGCAATTATCGCGAAAAGCCTTCCCATGGTGTTGTAAGCTTCAGTAAGCTCAGGATCAAGTTCTGCGGCCTGCTCAAGGAACTCCATGGCTTTGTCGATCATTTCCTGTTCATCTAGTTCCATCTCCCAGATCTCTTTCGTGGGGATATTGTCAAGGAGTGACATCGCCCAGCATTGACCTTTGCCCAGGTAGGCCAGGGGATTGTCAGGGTCAAGATCGATTACGCTATCGTAGATGTTCAGAGCTTCCTCAGGACTCCGCTCATTCCGAAATATCTCAGCAAGATTGAGTCGGGCATCAAT
>JAIOSX010000045.1 GCA_021107345.1 Candidatus Aegiribacteria sp. | reverse complement strand
CTTACGTGTCCGGTAGTCGTTGTTACTACAAGCCTGTCGCCTGAAGCGTCTGCATCTTCCCAGATCAGTGGTCCCCATTTAATCCGAGATGCCTGAACAGGCCACCCGTCACATATCGTTGTTCTGGTTACACGAATATTCATTTCATTGTCCGGTTCATCCAGGACTTCCACCTTCACGAAAGTTCTACCACCCCAGCTGGCATCGCTTGAGGGTTCTGATGTGGGGGAGAATTCCCAGGCGTACCCCCCCTGGAACCAGGGGTCTAACTCACTGCCCTCGTAACCGTAAATATCCGGAAGTGAGTAGTCAAAATCCTGAATACCGTCCGCCTCCTCAAGATCAACACCCTTATGTTCGGGGTCTACATTAACCAAATTGGCACCGAGGTAGTCCCCGAGGCGGGTCTGGTCTATATGCCAAATGAGGATACCCGAGCCTGGAAGACCGAAATCGTGCTCATGTATTCCGCACATCCCGTCACCATCCGGGTCACGCTGCCTGTTTTCAACCAGAAGATACTCCGAGCTGTTAAGTGGAATTTTAAGAATAGAATCATTGTAAGCCAGTGTATAGGTTCCATCTGATACTTCAGCAGGAGTATTCCAACCCAGATACACCCTGGACCATGCGCTGAGTGACGAGGGCCAGTACCCGCTCATTAACCACTGGCCATACCCCATCAGGTCCCAGCCGCCGACTCCCACATGACCTGTATTGGTGTCGTAAAGATCCGGCAGCCCCAGCTGGTGTCCGAATTCGTGGCAGATGGTTCCCAGTACACCAAGACCGAATCCGTCCTGTGATTCCTGCTCGGGTACGATCATGCCTTCACGGATAAAAACTCCGTCGGATGTGGGAATTCCCTCGTATCCCACTCCTGCCCCGGGAAGGTTATTCATCAGGTCTGTGAGGGTAATGAAGACCGATCCTATGTCCCCAGGGCTGTTCCTGAGTATATCAGCTTCCTGACCGGAACCGGCATGAATGAAAATAACTGCATCGCAGAGACTGAAATCAATATCCTCATCCGCCAGAAGGACAGCTTCCTGCATAAGCAGGCATGCACCCTGAATGTTGTTCTCGTCATTACCGTAATAGATCATCTGGTGCTGCAACGTATAAGAACCGTTCGTGGATGTTGGGTATATATCAATAGAAAGTATGAGTTCTCCTCCGCTGATATCCTCGTAATACGAAGCGAGATCGTCAGCTATATCCTGAAAATAATCGATGTCATGAGGCGGGTCGGCATTCAGATCAATTCTACCGTTCCCGCTGGTTTCATCGGTAAAATCCTCCAGAAACTGCACTCTTATCATACAGACGTTCATTGTATCGTCAGAATCATCGATCTTTCCGGGCCCTGCAATTGCGGCTCCTTCTGAAGGCCGCTCATGCAGCGGTGGCATAGCTCCGTGGATTATTGGCGGGGCGGCCGAGACAGTTCCAATAGCGATGAACAACAGCAGTGGTAAGAGATTCCTCATTTACGTCTAGAATCTCACGGAAAGAGAGTACTTGGAATTGTACTTCCCTGAACCCTGAAGATTCTCCTCTACGGGTATGAAGGCCATATCAAGCTGGAAACCGGCATACTGGAGTCCCGCACCGAAGGTGGGACCCTGTATAGTTGAAATGCCCTCCGTATCGTGGATATATCCTGCCCTGAGCGCCAGAAGGTCGTAATACCAGAATTCGGCTCCGGCTCCCCATTTATTCTCGTTGAATTCCGTTGTCATTCCTTCATCAACGTTGGTCAGAAGCTTGCTGTAATCAGCAGTACATCTTAGACGTGTCAGATGAGAATCGAATGGAATGTAGGCAATTCCCATTCTAATGGTCCGCGGAAGAGGATTGTTCTCGGAACTGCCTCCGTAGCTCACATTGGGTCCCAGGTTCGTAAGGCTGGCTCCGACATTCACTTGACCGGCTCTTTCAAGCCCAAGGGCCTCCATGGGTACATGGTAGAGTACTCCCAGGTCAGCTGCGAAGGATGTCCCTTTGCCTTCATCCTTGTAGTAGAGATGATCGTAAATGAATTTCAGTCCAAGTCCCACCGCAACACCGGGTGCCACCTCGGTTCCGAAGGAACCCGTTAGGGCAACGCCATACGAGTAGAATGATCCGAGCTCCTGTCCCGATTCGGTCGTTTCCAACTGCTCACCCATTGACATGAAAGTGATGTTGCCTCCGACACCGCCCCACCCTTCTATGTTAGTGGCGTAACCCAGAAACTCGTAGTACAGGTCATCCGCCAGCTGGGGAAGCCAGTTGCTGTGCTGCAGAGTAAGTTCATGCCCGGTAGTATCGACGAAAGCCAGTCCGGCCGGATTCCAGTACGATGCAGTTGCGTCATTTGCCAGGGCAGTAAAAGCTTCACCCATACCGTTCGGACGCGCACCAGGAGTTATTGTCATCCAGATAACACTGGCCGTGGAAGCGTACGACAGCGAAGTCATGGCAAGAACTGCGGTAATTAAAAGAAGTCCTTTTTTCATTGTTCCTCCTGCTAAAACCGAAAGGTCTTCCGGTTCTTTCATGCAATTAATTTCTGCTGATTTTCCACCCTGACTTACTGTCAGGAAGCAAAATTATCGGTTACGGGTTGCGTACAACGGCTATTATCCCGGTAGCCTCCGAGTTCTCTCCGGAATTGGAAATCGAAACAGCAGATATAGTATAAATGTATGTTCCACTGGCCACTGCATCTCCATCCGCATCTCTGCAGTCCCACCAGCACTGGTTATATCCGGCTGTTCCTTCAATGTTCCCGAACATGATCAGCCTTCTACCGGTCACCGTATAAACACTTATGTCAACCTTTCCCGGCGATGACTGGGTCCAGTTGATGGATGTCCCGTCGTTACAGGGATTCGGATATGGAAACACACTGCTGATACCGAATGAATTATCCTCGCTGACGTTCATCTCTATCTCTTCAGTGGATGAATTAAGAAGTCCGTCTGATGCCCTTAATCGGATAGTATGGTTCCCGGATTCAAGAACACCGATTCCAACCCTGAGTTCTCCCGTGGTACTTGAACCGGTGTGATACTGGAAACAGTCAGAAACATCATCCGGTGTGCCATCCACATAAAGAGCGAGCTGACGCCCTACATTGCCCAGCAGGTTGATACCGGAGCTGTCCGAAAGAATCGCCCTGACATGAATATCACCCGAAATTTCAGGATTGCTAGCGTTCCGGTATCCTTCAATCCACAGTTCTATCAAGGGACCCTCGCTATCCGGAAGGGGATTTCCCAGTTCAAGCATTGCGGGATAGGTTGAGGCAGCCGCAAGGATATCGTTACAGATGAATGTGAGCTGGGTTCTGGCCATACATCCGGTATCACTGTCAACCGGAACGAACATATTAACGGTGTAACCTGGTTCAGCGTAGACCGTGCCGGAATAGAATCTACTCGGAAGTGACAGATATTCGATGGGTATGAAATCCCTGAAAGTATAGTAAGTATCCGGCTGGCACGATTCCCATGATTCAACTAAAATAGTACCTTCTGAAGGTGCTGAACCGGTGAGTGTAACTTCTTCCCCCGCAAAAATCGTATCGAGGGAGACTTCGAATGAATCCCATGGGAAAGCAAGGCTTAGACTGCCGTCACCGAAAAGTACATACTGGGCTGTATTGAGAGTGTAACCCGCTTCGATCTTCCCGAGCATTATGCACATGCCCACCGAAAGATTCTGTTCACTGAAAAGATAATCCAGAATACAGGCGAAATAGGGTTCGTTCAGATAACCATTTGTTCTAGCCGTGGCAGCATGACCAAGTATCGCTCCGCCGACCCGGGAGGTTGTTACCTGCTGAGCCAGGCATTCGGATGAAGGATTCGGGAACTTCCCGACGTCACAGGAACCGAAAAGAGCTACAGGAAGCCGCTGTCCACACGCAAGGCGCCCGTTATCTTCAAGATAGAGAAGACCTTCATCAGCCAGCTGATCAAAGGAGCCATGGCCAAGGTACAAGGAAACAAGAGCCCCCTTGCTCCAGAGGCTTATGTAATCCTCCCGGGCCTGTGGTTTGTTTCCTATGCTGTCCCAGTCGTAGAAGATAAGATAGAGTTTTTCGGGGCGCATTACATCGGGAAGATGATCGGTCAGCAGTCTCTCTACACCCTGTGTATGATACGCTTCGTCACCGCCGTGAAGAGGTGATTTTTCATCGTCGGCAGCTCCCAGCACAACAGTCTGCCAATCCCCCTGGTTTTCCGTGCTGCGGTAGGAAAGACTCCTGTCAACTATAAGCTGCAGGTCAGAACGGTTGATTATCCCCATTCTGGATAGTGCGATCTGAGGAAGTATGGATCCCTCGATCATTGAAAACTCATCGTCCGAAACAGTATCGGAATAATTCCTGTATAGAATGTCTATGTATGAAATCCTGCTGGAAACGAAATTGAGCGGATCCCAGTTGCCGCTTCCTACAAGAATCAGATCTTCGGGTATCGGATCCCAGGAATCTATGATATATGAAACCATTGCCTGAATGGCACGGGGATCTCTGACACCCCCGTTGAACTCATCGTAAACCTCCGAAGCTCTGACTGCGATTATATCTCCGCTCAACTGCACAAGCGGAGTTATATCATCGAAGAACTCATCGGCTGCAACATATATGGTCCGGGCACCATCCATGGATCCGATGATCCTGCCTGGTGATTCGTACCGCACTTCTAAAGGAGAGTACATATCCCCATAATCGGATATCCAGAGTTCTCTGCCCTCCCATGATGCAGGCACTTCAAATTCAAACTGATACAAGTCGTCAACACTGATGTTCTCCACAAGTGTATCACCGCTTACCAGGAATACCAGGGCATCACTGAGATCATTTCCCCATGTGAATTCCTGACGATCGTATACAGGCCACCATTCAAGAGGTACCTGAGCCTGACCCGAAAACGAATTGTCAGTCCAGCTGAAAACTTCAAACCAGTCAAGGAAAACCGTATCGCTTCCTGAATCCCTGATTATCTGCAGGCTCAGGCTGTTCCCCGAATCCAGAATACCTTCCAGGGACACAGTGGGGACAAATTCAACGGTATTTACCCAGGTAGTATCGCATACTGTGGTTCCGTTCAGCTGTATTCTAACACGATGGATTTGCGAGAGATTGGAGATCAGTTTAATCTTCAGAAAACCGTTTCCTTCAGTCCCGGGGGCATCAAAACTGAAGTAATGCCAGGTGTCAGAACTGCTTTCGGAACAGACCCACGCCCAGTCATCCTGCATATCCACGATACCGCGGGTTCTGTAATGATTCTGTTCCAGGTGCTGCCTTGACAAATAACTGTCAGGCATGACAGGAGCGCCTGTCAGTTCCCCGTTCTGAACGTTCATCCTGACCCCGTCCTCCCCTCCCCATGTCAGCCAGTATGTGTTACTGGTTGCGAACCTGTGGTTGAAATGGAAAGGCAGGCTGTCACCGCTGGGTTCCCACCATGCCAGTCCTCTTCCGAAGAAGAAGAACCTGTCCCCTGAATCGAAGATACCGTCTCCGCCGTCGTCTATCAGAATAGGAACAGGCCTTGGGCTGTACTCGTTCAACCAGGGTTCGTTCCCCATTTCGCGTCCTCTGCCGCAATACAGTGAAAGACTGGCCGATGGAGTTCCCTCCGCTATGGGGATATCGGCTCCTGTAATACAATATATTCCGGCTGTATCAATATCCAGGGCATACCAGGGCAGACCCCAGAAAAGACTTGAATCAAATCTTTCTTCAGGAATTCTCCATATGTAGTTTCCACCTTCGAACAGGGCATTGAATATGGCACCACTTATCCCTGACGCAGAAACCGATGATCCGACATCGGGATAATTCAGAAGTATGCGGAACCTGTCGGCTGCGTAAAGGGCGCCATTGCGGCTGATAACAGGATGCAGCTGAATATGAGCGTAGCCCGCTCTCCTGAAGGTTCCCGTGCCGGCAATCAGGCCCCACTCTCGTGGTATATCTTCCGCAGTTGCCGCTTCGAATCTGTCTATCCCGTCTGGAGATACACTTACACTGGAGACGGTACCTCCCGAGAGGTAATGTACCCCTTCCGGAATTATTTCCAGTTCAGGCTCAACACCTGGCGGTATTGCAAAATAGAGGTTCGCCCCCGGGAGAAGTACGGAACCTGAAGAGCCCGAAAAACCGCAGTTGTCCGCAAAATAACCTGTCAGACCATCTGGCAGGCCTTCAATCGGCTGTATCCCCGAACACTCCCATGTAAGAATTGTTGAGGATGTTCCCACCTGTACCGGTGCAATAGGAACATGCATCGCAGGAGATGAAATGGAGACTGAGCCAAGCAGTAAAATGTACATGAAAACCATTACTACAACTCCGTCAGTTCCAGCATGGGAGAATCGCCATCTTCTTCACCGGGGAGTTTCTCTTCATCGGGGATCATTTCTGATTTGATTCTTTCCTCCTCCAGATCCAGCATTTTTCTGTGGGAATCTACGAAAGACCTTATCTGCGACAGAACCGACAATCTTCGATCCTGCAGCTCACGGATGGTTTCTGTCAGTACCTGAACCCTTTCCCGGGCTTCGGAGACAAGATTGGATGCTTTGATCTCGGCGTCCATAATTATAAGCTCAGCCTCTCTGTCAGCTTCCTTTCTTGCCTGTGTAGCGCTCTGCTGCTGCTGTACGAGCACATCCCTTACTGCGCCTTCCATCCGGTCGAAATCCGCTGCTCTGGCTCTGAGGACGATAAGTTCTTTTTCAGCATTCTCAAGACTCTCGACCAGTTCCTCCCAGGCGGACGCGACCATTTCAAGAAACGCTTCCACCTCATCTACATCGTAACCTCTCATGGTTTTTCGGAAATTCTGTCTTCTAATATCAAGAGGTGTAATACGCACGGTGATTCTCCATTTCCATATCCGCTGAGATCAGGGAAACTGACCCGCTATGTTCGAATATACACATAATATAATCATATTTACTGTTCATTTTAAGTCAATTCCATGTTTAGTGTCATGTCCGCCTTGGACCGAAAAGGTATCTGCCGAGCCTGATGGTTGTGGCTCCCTCTGCAACCGCGAGTACAAAATCGTCACTCATTCCCATGGAAAGCTCGGGAAGATCATAACCGCAACTGCCCTCAAGTCTATCCCTGAGCTTCCGAAGAAGAGCGAATGCTTCAGATGTATCCTGTTCGCTTCCCCCCAGGGGGCCTACAGTCATCAATCCCGAAATACGCAGACCGGTTTCTCTGATCTCACCAAGAACATCACAGAGCAGATGATAATCGGGATTGAAGCCATGCTTGGATGCTTCTCCGGATGTATTCACCTCTATGAGTATACCAGGCTGCTTCTTCCCTCTTGAAATCGTTTTTCGAGCGATTTCCCTGGCGATTTTCAATCTGCCAACAGAATCTATCCAGTGAAAATCCCGTACAGCCTGCCGTACTTCTCCCGTATGTATGGGTCCGATCATATGAAATTCAGCGGCATCCTTTCCCAGGGCCTTAATCTTACGCCCCCCCTCACTGACACGATTTTCTCCGAGGACCGTCACACCGGCTTCAACAGCCATAGCAGCGATTTCCACAGGATGTGTTTTAGTGACGGCCATTATTGCGACCGCACGGTCGGACTCTCCACAGGAATTGAGAGCATTCTCAACCAGCTCTTTAGCTGTGTTTAAATTACTTTCAATAGTCTGAACTGAAGTAATCACATAAACCTCCTGAAAGGGAAATATGGGTAAAGCTCTGCTTGCTGTCACACCGCCTGCAATATATATTGTTGCAAATGTTTCGCATTAAGGAAAATATGATGAATTCAGCAGGGATCTGGGAAAAGCTAAGAGGCATGGGGCTTAGAATCACCCCTGTAAAAAAACAGGTGATTGAACTTTTCATTAACGGTGCCTGCGGCCTTTCCGCAAGGGATGTTCATGAAAGGCTGTCGTGTAATCCTCATATATCAACAATTCATCGATGCCTTGGTTCCCTGGAAAAATTCGGTTTTCTCAGACCTGACAGAAACCACGAAGGCATCCTGCGTTACCGGTGCTCCAGATCCTTCTATCCAGACCATGGCCACTTTAAATGTGATGAGTGCGGCAGGAGATTCCCTGTTTCCTGCAACCTCCCTAACGAATTCATACAATTGGTGGAAAAGACGTGCAGTTTTGAAGTAGTTAATTCGGATTTCTTTCTTGAAGGGAAATGCAGTGAATGTGCGGTAAAAGAATAACTACAGGTCTTCTGTCAGCTCTGGTACTCCTGGTGATACTCCTTCAATCCGGTTGCGGAGGTGCACTCCCTGACGAAGGAGGTAAACTGATAGTGGCCGTGAGTATTCTGCCACAGAAGTATTTCGTGGAAAAAATTGTCAGCGATTCAATTGACATTGTTGTTGTTGTGCCCCCGGGGGCAAACCCGGCTACGTACGAACCCTCCCCGTCGGACATGAGGAACATGAGCAGTGTAAACGTATGGTTCACGATTGGAGTACCTTTTGAATCTCCGTGGCTTCCAAGGTTTACAGGCACCAACCCTGACCTGAGAATCAGAAGCACAATAGAAAACATCGAAAGGCTCCCCATCGACAGGTACGGTGTTACCGAACATGAAACATCATCGGAACATCACAGTCATTCCCGTGGTTCCACAGACCCGCATGTATGGCTTTCACCGGAACTGGTCCGAAGCCAGGCTGCTGTAATTGCGGATGAACTCTCACTTCTGGACAGTTCGGGAGCGGATATATTTGCGGCGAACCTGAACAGTTTCAGCGCGGAAATCGATTCCCTTCAGAACAGTATCCGCTCACTGATCGGACCTTCATCTTCGGGGAGCTTCATCGTCTTCCATCCAGCATGGGGCTACTTTGCCGATGAATTCAACCTTGTTCAAATACCGATTGAAACAGCAGGCAGCGAACCGTCACCACGGGAGATGTCCCTGCTGATCGACTACGCCAGAGAGAACGATATACGTGCTGTTTTCGTCTCTCCGCAGTTCAGCACTTCTTCAGCTGAAGCAATCGCAGCGGAGATCGGTGTTGAAGTAAAATACATAGACCCCCTTGCGGAGGACTGGAGCAGCAATCTCTACAATGTGGCGGAACTGCTTTCGGGAACGGCAGAGCCCTGAATGAATGAAGCAATCAGGCTTGACGGTGTTACTGCCGGTTACCGCAGGGGCAACCCCATCATACATGACATTGATCTTACCGTCCCGAAGAGCGATTTTCTTGCGATAATCGGCCCCAACGGAGGTGGAAAGACAACACTTCTGAAAGTTATTCTGGGTCTGCTCACGCCCTGGGAAGGCAGTGCCGTGGTTCTCGGCGGGGCTCCTGCGAAGACCCACCCAGAAATCGGCTATGTACCTCAGATCATACCTGACGAATCATTTCCCATCACCGTAATGGATGTTGTTCTCATGGGCAGGCTGAGGAATTCCGGCCTTTTCACCAGATTTGCGCGCAGGGACAGGGAAATAG
>JAIOSX010000093.1 GCA_021107345.1 Candidatus Aegiribacteria sp. | reverse complement strand
TTAATAGTAATGGGTACACCGTGCTCATCTGTGCCACAGATATATATGACATCCTCTTCGCACATCCTGAGAAAACGGACATAAATATCTGCCGGCAGGTAAGCTCCGGCAAGATGTCCCAGATGTGAAGGACCGTTAGCGTAAGGCAGCGCGCTCGTTACCAGATATCTTGACATTGTTTCTCCATGTTCAGGGAATATTATTAGTTTGATTCTACAGGGGGGTCCACCTTATCACGAAATCTCTTCAGAGGTTTCTTCTTCCTGTGGAACTTCTCTATATCCAGGATCTTCTCTTCCTCATCCTCCATCTGAAGGGTTACCGTCTCTCTGAATATGTCAACCGCCGTAACCTTCCCCTCCCTCTTTCCTATCCTCGTCCTTGAACCCAACTGGGGGTAGAGTTTGGCGGCCTTTCTGTAGAAATCGGATTCGTAATTCAGGCAGCACATCAGACGGCCGCAGACACCTGATACTTTGGACGGATTAGGAGTCAGGTCCTGCTCTCTGGCAGTCTTAAGCGTAATCGACCTGAAATGTGACAGATAGGAAGCACAACATAACCTCTTTCCGCACAAGCCCATGCCATCCTTCTGTCTGGCATCGTCCCTCACACCTATCTGCCTCATCTCTATTCTTGCATGGAACTTACTGGCAAGATCCCGGACGAGTCCTCTGAAATCCTTCCGCTGATCGGCTGTGAAATAGATCCTTAATTTCCTTCTGTCCAGCTGTGACTCGCAGCTGGTAAGCTTCATATCCATGCTTCTTGTGGAAATCCTGTCCTTGCAGAATTTCAGCACTTTTCTTTCAAATTCTCGATTCTGCCGATTTTTCTGAAGATCATCAGGTGTAGCTTTCCGCAGGAAATGACCGGTTATCGAAGCTACCGGATCCCTTGGATTGTACTTCGCAATGACAATACCGATGTCTTCCCCTCTGTCTGCGGAAACAACTATAGTGTCTCCCACCGAAATCGGTTTATCTGATGTGTTGATAAAGGTCTCAAGTCTTTTGGAACTGAACAGAAGCCGGAAAAGTTCAATGGCACCGGATCTCTCCTTATCATAGTTTTCTCTGCTGCCGCTCTCGTTCTCACTCTCGTAACTCAATTCAATGTTCCTTTCCCGAGCTGACTATGCTTCTCCACAAGCAGGTGAAAGCTGCTGTAAGGACTATTCCCGGCTTGCCGTTTCCGGCAAGTCTGATTTCAGCCAGACGGAAAAACCCCATACCGCAGCCGAAAGTATCATCATCGATGCTGAAATCCTTAAGTGCATCCTCCGGATATACAACAGGTTTCTTATCTAGGGCACCTCTCCTGAGATCATGGATGAATGTCTGCATACTTCTGCAGAACTCAAGTGAGCCTTCCCCGCCAAGTTTTCGTGAAACTTCGGAGGCCAGGGCTACCACTAACCTCGCTGTACGGCATTCAGTTAATCTGCGAAGGACTTGTTCTGTTCCATAGTCGCCCTCCGCCGCTGATGGATTGTTACCTTTCAGAAGGGCAATCCCGGGTCTCCCGTCAGAAATCCTGGCGATATTGCAAGCATCTTCTTCTCCCAGACCCTGCCGATCCATCAGAATGTTCCTGATAGTATCTTCCTTAAGTCTCCTGAACCTTATAAGGTGAGAACGGGACCTTATTGTAGGAAGCAGGGCAGACCATCTGGAGCTGATAAGTACTATCACAGTATCATTTGGAGGTTCCTCAAGTGTTTTCAGCAGTGCGTTTGCAGCCTCCACTCCCATACTGTCCGCATCTGGAATGATTTCAATATGACCCTTGTCTTCGTAGGCCTTCTTTGAGATTCTCTCCCCAAGTTCCCTTATCTGGTCAATGCTTATCCTGGTATTTCCGGGCAGCCTTAGCGGTGTTATACCGTCGTTCATCCTTGTCTGAAATATTTTTGCTATATCCTCTGGATCAGTACTTCCCGTCATGGGGATAGTGAGTCTCACGTCCGGATGCTGAAACCCGAATACCCTCAGGCAGTTTCTGCATTCTCCGCAGTAACCGTCTCTTTCCTCCTCGCACATCCAGGCTGCCGCCAGCTCAAGTGCGGCGGTAAGCTTGCCCACACCGGAGGGGCCTGCAAAAAGGTAAGCATGAGCAAGCCTTCCCTTTGAGAAAGACCTGCTCAGCAGCTCATCTGCCCGATCCTGTCCTCTTACTTTCTTTAAAAGACCCATTTTACTTCAGATACTCCACTGGATTTACAGGTTCTCCTCCCCTTCGAATCTCAAAATAGTATCCCGGCTGGCCCCCTGGAACAGAACCGGTTCTGCCAAGTTGAAAGCCCACACTAATCTCATCATCGGGGCTGACCATGAGTTGCCCAAGATAGCCATAAATTGTGAAATAGCCATCCTGGTGATCAACAACAACCATCTGCCCCATGCTCAGGAACTCACCTGCCCACAGCACTACTCCGGACGCCGATGCGCAGACACCCTGTGATGGAGGAGTAACAACGGTTATTCCATCGCTTATGGTCTGAGTTCCATACCGCTGATGCGTCTCAATTCCAAACCCCCTGACCACTTGTCCGTCGGCAGGCCAGTTAATGTTGCCCCTCTGCTGTTCTATATAGCTGTTCATATCCGGTTCGGTGATAGGTGTTCCCACGGAAACCGGACTTGAACGAACGCTGAGTTGAGTTACGAATTCAGCCCTGCTTATTCTCCTGTCTTCAAGTACAGCAAGGGATTCCTCGGCGGCAGAGATCCTTCCCATGATCTGGTTCCTCATCGAAGCCTGACGCGCTTCTTCCGCGTATATACCCTCCTGTATCTGCGTCATCTGCTGCCGGAGCTGCTGCACATTGACAAGAAGAACCTCAAGTGAGTCCCGGAAACTTCCCAGTGAATCCTGACTGATCGACAGCATGAAAACTTCTCCTGCCGCCTTCGATGCAAGATAATCTATATAGGCCTGCCTGTGAAGCATCCTGCTGAACCCTCCCTCCACGAAAAAGCTACCTATTCCTCCCAGGTTCCTGTGGGAATACAGGTAAAGCATATAGGACGACAGGCTTTCAACAAGGGCCTCTCGCAGTGAATCCTCAGCGGTGAACACGCTGGAGACTCTGCCCAGCTGCTGGAGTATTGCCGCTTCCTCCAGAGCCAGTTCATTGTAGTAGCTTCTGGAGGTCAGAATGTGCTGATGGATAGCATCAAGGATGGTGGATAAAGCAGCTTCCTCGTCTTCAAGCCGGGCTATCTCCTCCTGTGTTTCCTGCATGCAGGCATCAAGACTGTCAAGTGAGCCTGAGGAAATCAGTACCGCAGCGAATATCAGCGCAGTCAACTATGCCTCCCGCATTTTATTATGACCCCGTCTAGAGAAGCCTTGAAGCCAGTTCCTCCGCCCTGTCAGTCTTTTCCCATGAAAATGATCCGTCAGATCCGGGTTCCCTGCCGAAATGCCCGAAGGAAGATGTACTTGAGAAGATAGGCTTCTTCAGCCCAAGATACTCAATAATTCTATATGGTCGAAGAGGGAATATATCCCTGATCACCTTTTCAACGGAATCAATATCGCTGACTTTTTCCGTTCCGAAGGTCTCTACCATCACGGAAACTGGTTCCGGCCTTCCTATGGCATAGGCTAACTGAATTTCGCACCTGTCCGCGATGCCTGCCTTTACCACGTTCTTCGCAATATGTCTGGCCATATAGGCAGCAGAGCGATCGACCTTGGTCGAATCCTTGCCTGAGAATGCTCCTCCACCGTGCCTTCCTGAGCCACCGTATGTATCAACGATGATCTTTCTTCCGGTAAGCCCCGTGTCTCCGTGGGGACCGCCGATTGCGAACCTCCCGGAGGGGTTGAAAAGGAACTTGCCGTTCCATTCTAGAGAAGGTCTGCATTTGTCCAGAACCGGTACTATAATTTTCTCCCGTATTTCCTCCCCCATGGCTCCTGTTTCAGCAGCGGGTGCATGATGAACGGAGAGAAGGATCTCATCAATGGCAACAGGTGTATAACCTTCGTACTCCACTGTCACCTGACTCTTCGCGTCGGGCCTTGCCCATGGGAGTTCCCCCGCTTTGCGCGATTCACTTAACTGTTCAAGAAGCCTGTGCGCCAGCTGAATAGGATAGGGCATAAGAACTTCTGTTTCCTTGCACGCGAACCCGAACATCAATCCCTGGTCTCCTGCTCCTTTGTTGTCAACCACACCGTGGTTGATATCAGGCGATTGGGAATGTACTTTAATCCTGTACGTGTTCTCGCTGAAGTGAAAACCAAGATCCGGGATATCGTACCCTATTGAGCGTATCGTATCCCTTGCTACCTTTTCGTAATTCACATCGGAGTGACTTTTCACTTCCCCCGCAAGAAGGCAGAAATTGGTTGTTACAAGGGTTTCGCATGCAACGTGAGCATCCGGGTCATCTTCAAGATGTGCGTCAAGAACAGCATCCGAAATCTGGTCACAGATCTTGTCGGGGTGTCCTTCGGAAACGGATTCGCTGGTAAACATTGTACCCATGATAAGATAAACCTCTTCTATTCTGTGGCCGAAAATGAAAAAACCGCCGCCGGCGGCCTGAGGTGAGCTATCGGCTTTTTAGCACTTTTTTTAATGTGGTTGCAATATTCCCCAAATCATTCCACAGAATTCAATGATATGATAAATCCTGTTCAAGTCAATATCTGAAGAATACTATTTCTTCTCTTCCCCTGACAATGGCAGCCCACTCCTTACTCCGTCTATTCTTCAGAAATGCTTTACCGGAACTGTCGTTAAAAAAGGTAATAAAGAAGCTTCTCGTGAGAAGTTTCAGCCAGATGGAGGTCTGTTTCCTTCAGCAGAGGTATCTCTCTGATTTTCCTGTTGGAAGTCGCCTGTTCAGTCACAACTAAGGAAACACCCTCTCTTAAGCAACAGCATCAGTGCATCAGGGGCCGGGCCTGACATCTTAACATTATGACTAAATATTTGTTATATATTAAATATAAACAATCAAAATGTTCAGATGTCAGACCCGGCCCCTATTTCCGTGAAACAACACTTGTGAATGGCAGTTCTTGTGGATATACTGCCATGGTTCCCGAATGATCCGAAGTTGTATTATCTTTGAATTTCAGGCCATTGAATCTCCGGAGGCACTATTGAAGAAAAACGTTAAGCTTATCGCCAGTCTTGTCCGAAAAGCCAAAAGGAAACTCCAGCAGGACAAGAGGAATGAAGCCCTTGAGATCATGAAGAAAGCTGTCAACGTTGACGATAACAACGGAGTTCTCGTACAGGTTATAAAGGTTATCGGTAAGAAAAAGCCGACAACGGAGCCTGAAAATGAGCCGGTTGAAACCCCAGTGGAGGTCCCGGAGGCAACCCGGGAAGAGATTCCGATGATAGAACTGGATGAACTGGAACCGGTTGAAGCCACAGCGAAGGTCCCGGATGCAATCTGGGAAGAGATTCCGATAATAGAACAGGATGAGCTGGAACCGGTTGAAATCCCGGCGGAGGTCCCGGAGGCAGCCTGGGATGATATTCCAATGATAGAACTGGATGAACTGGAACCACTGGAAACCACGGAGGAAGTTCCGGTGGTGGAACAGGCTTTGGAGGAACCAGAGCCAGAAGTGAAAGCTGTGGAAATCAACAAGGAAGAGATAACATCCATGGCTTCTGAGGATAAACTCACCGAACTGTTCGAAGCGTCTGACAGGGAATACGATATTGGCAACCAGCAGAGAGCCATTTCCTATCTGAAGAAAGCCAAAAAACTCGATCCGGATAATTCGGAAACTCTATTAAGGATGAATATCCTTAAAACGAAGATCAAATCTGCCAACCTTGTTCAGATAGCAAGAAAGAAACTTGAATCGGGGGATGCTGCCAGGGCTGTTGTGCTTGCTCGTCAGGCTTTTAATATGAGACCGGATTCCGCAAACCTGGATGAACTTCTTTCCGACCTCGAGAATTATTCCGGTACCTCCTCCTCAATCCCTGAAGACAGCTATTCGGAAGACGATGATTCCATTCCCAGCGGGGAATACATAACCGTAATACGTGAACTTGTGCAGGATAATTCCCTGGAAGAGGCCGCATCGGTTGCTAAAAAAGCCTTCGAACTCTTTCCTGATGATGTTCTGGTGCTGGAATTTGTCGATAACTTTAAAAAGCTTGGACTTATGGAATAAAGGGTAAGCTTTCTATCCCGAGAAGAAATCCGGGACACACGTCAGCAGAACACCAAGGACAAGCGCGAATATTCCCGTCAGGAATATCAATCCGGTAATTATCGGATGAAGCTTCTTCCCCAGCATTACAAATCCTGCAACTGAAAGCAGAAACCCCGGTATCAACAGGGCAAGATAGGCATAATTCAAAGATATCTCCTTATCATCGGTGAATCGTACAACAGGGAATAACACGCTCTCGCAGCCGCGTCAAGTTTTTTTACCTGAAAGCTTCTCCCAGAGGACCTTTTCTTCTTCCTTTAAAGACGAAGGCAGCGAAACTTCCACATGAACCAGCTGATCACCTTTTGCTCCTCTGTAGGGAACTCCCTTTCCGGGAATTCTCAGGATCGTTCCAGGCTGGGTTCCGGGGTGAATCTTCAGGGCAATCTTGCCGTCCAGCGTACGTATCTTCAGTTTTGTTCCCAGAACTGCCTGAGGAGCGCTTATCTTCACGGTGCAATGAATGTTTCTGCCATCTTTCCTGAAGAAAGCGTCCGGGGTGACCCTCAGTTTTACCATGACTGTCTTCCTGGAAGGTGTTGTAAGACGTAGCACCGATCCGTCTTCTGAGCCTGCGGGAATGTTCAGGTTTACAGTTTCAGAAGAAGTTACTTCGCCGGTTCCACTACACCTTGAACAGACCTCTGTATAAACCTTGCCTGTGCCGGAGCAACCGGAGCAGGGCATGACCATCTGACCCTGCTGTACTCTGCCCGAGCCACCGCACTGGCTGCAGGTATTCTCACCGGAACCGCCTGCTCCCATACATACCGGGCACATGGAGGGCAGCTCCAGATTCGCTTTTACCGTTCCTCCCAGGGCTGCTGTTCTGAATGGGACAGGTACAACAAAGGTTTGCCTTGGAGCCCTTCTCTGACCAAAACCGCCACCTGTATCGAAACCGCCTCTGCCACCGAACATGGACCGGCGAATATCCGCCACTCCACCGGCACCGAAGGGACTTCCGGCCTGTCCACCTGCACCGGTCCAGGAGAAACCGCCGCCGCCACTCCGTATCTGGTCGTACTGCTCCCTCTTATCTTTGCTGCCGAGAATATCGTATGCTTCAGAAACCTCCTTGAAGCGTTCCTCGGCCTTTTTATCACCTGGATTTGCATCGGGATGATATTTCTTGGCCAGCTTTCGGTAAGCCTTCTTCAGTTCCTCCTGCGATGCTTTTTCATCTGCTCCCAGGATCGAATAGAGGTCTTTGTTCACAGGCTTCTATTCTCCCCCTTCGTCATCAGACTGTTCTTCGGTTGCCGAAGGTGAAACAGGTTTACCTACCAGGACCCTTGCGGGACGAAGAAGATCCTGCCCGAGAAGGTAACCCTTCTGAAAAATCTCCAGAACAGTATCCTGATCAATGTCTTCTCTTGGTTCAGCAAGCATGGCTTCGTGGATGTTTGGATCGAAGGGATCCTCCTTCTTTACATCCAGCTCACTAAGACCCTCCAGCTTCAGAATACTGACCAGCTGTTCAGATGTCTTCAACAGCCCGTCAGCTATTTCCTCAACGGAATGGCCGCCTTCTTTAACCAGTTGCTCTGCCCGGTGGTAATTATCCAGCACTGCTATGAGTTCCTCTATCAGTTCTTTCTTTCCCTGATCACAGAGCCGCCTGAAATCCCTTGCCTGACGCTTTCTATAGTTGTCAAATTCTGCCTGGAGCCTCAAGAGTTTCTCCTGAAGCTGCAGCCTGACTGGATCAGGTTCGATATCTCCGGAAAACTCCTGGCTTTCAGCCTCTATCCCCTCAGCCTTGTCTTCAGCTTCCTCGACTTCCTGAATGCTATTCATATCGTCCTGTGGTTCTGAAACGGGATCTCTTTTTCTTGAGGAGGTTCCGTTCTTTTTTTTCTTCATGCTTCTTCTTGGATCCGCCATCAGTCATCAACCACTTCGTAATCAGCGTCGACAGTGTTGGCTTCATCTCCGCCGGAATCGGATGCTCCCGTGGTCTCCCCTGCCTGTCCGTCTGAACCGGCAGCCTGCTGCTGCTTGTAGAAGGCCTCCCCGAACTGCTTCCATGTTTCCTGAAGACTCTCAAAACTCTGCTTTATCAGATCGTCATCTTCTCCCTCAAGAGCTTTCTTCATATCTGA
Organism: Candidatus Aegiribacteria sp.; assembly: GCA_021107345.1. Next base: position 875 of record JAIOSX010000093.1, on the reverse strand, counting down.
GACCGCCGAATCGAGCCGGGACCTGTCATCCGAAGCTACTTTATCTCCGTAATCCTTCATCTGCTTCTCTATTTCGAAAACCATGGCGTCGGCATGGTTACGCCTCTCGATCTTCTCCTTCTTCTTTGCATCTTCCTCGGCATGAGCCTCCGCGTCGTGCAGCATCTTCTCGATTTCATCCTTGGAAAGTCCGCTGGAAGCTTCTATTGTGATCTTCTGTTCCTTGCCGGTGGCCTTGTCTTTTGCAGTAACGTGAAGAATTCCGTTAGCGTCGATGTCAAATGATACCTCTATCTGAGGCATTCCCCTGGGAGCCGGTGGAATTCCATCAAGGACGAATCTTCCAACAGTTCTGTTATCGGCCGCCATTTTCCGCTCACCCTGCAGCACAATGATCTCAACCTGAGGCTGATTGTCAGCCGCTGTGCTGAATATCTGGCTTTTCTTCGTGGGAATCGTTGTGTTCTTCTCAATAATGTGTGTGGCCACTCCACCGAGTGTTTCGATACCAAGCGTAAGCGGTGTAACATCAAGGAGTAGAACATCCTTGACATCTCCTGAGAGAACTCCGGCCTGGATGGCCGCTCCTACGGCGACCACTTCATCGGGGTTGACTCCTTTGTGAGGTTCCTTGCCGAAGATCTCGGTAACTTTCTTCTGAACAAGGGGCATCCGGGTCTGTCCGCCGACCAGAAGGACATCGTCTATGCCGGATGCGTCCAGGCCAGCGTCCTTCAGTGCTATCTTGCAGGGACCCACGGTCATTTCCACAAACTCATCAACCAGCTGCTCGAGTTTTGATCTTGTAAGGGTCATATCGAGATGCTTCGCTCCAGCGGAATCAGCTGTGACGAAGGGAAGGTTAATGTTTGTAC
>JAIOSX010000117.1 GCA_021107345.1 Candidatus Aegiribacteria sp. | reverse complement strand
TACCCGGAAAGACCGAACTTGCTTCAGGCCTGCTCAGGCTTCTGTTCCCGTACATACTGCTTGTTGGATGCGCTGCTGTGATGGGTGGAATACTGCATGCCCACAGGCATTTTCTGGCCCCGGCAAGCGCGCCTATCCTCTTCAATCTTTCGGCTCTTGCGGGCATACTACTTCTGTCCCGCTGGGTATTTCCGCAGCAGCCTGTGTGGGGGTACTCGATAGGAGTACTTTTCGGAGGATTGCTGCAGCTTCTGATCCAGATACCCGCTCTGCGGAAGAAGGGCTTCAGTTTCAGGCTGGATTTCAACTGGAAGAGCCCGGAAGTAAGAAAAATCGGGAAACTGGCTTTTCCGGCGCTTGTCGGGCTGCTGGCAGCAGAGGTCAATATAATTGTGGATAAGATGATAGCCTCCATGCTGGAGCCCGGGAGCGTGTCTGCACTTGCCTACGGAAACAGGATAATGCAGTTCCCCCAGGGCGTTTTTGCCATCTCCCTTGCAACCGCACTTCTGCCCACACTCAGCAGACAGACCGCCAGGGGCAAACTGGAGGATGCAGGAAAAACCCTTGGCAGAGCTACACTTGCCCTTGCAGCTCTGATGATACCCGCTACCCTCTGCATGATCTTCCTCTCAAGGCCGGTAGTCCAGGTTCTTCTCGCGAGGGGAGCTTTCACAGCGGAATCCACACTGCTTACCAGTTCTGCTCTTATCTACTATTCCGCGGGGCTGCTCTTCTATGGAGCTGTTAAGATCACCGTCCCGGTGTTCTATGCAATGAAGGATACGAAAACCCCGGTGAAGATAGCTATCAGCTGTATGGGGCTAAATATTATATTGAACTTCGTCTTTACACTGCTGTTCATCAGAACAGGATTTGCGCAGCCCCTTGCCGGTCTTGCTCTGGCGACAAGCGTTTCCGCGCTTGTGAATTTCTTCCTTCTGAGGATTGCGCTGAGAAGGAAAATAGGAGCGGTAGTACAATCGTCCACTACCGCATGGCTCTCCATGATCCCGGCTGCTGTTGTTTCGTTTGTCTTTCTTCTGGCGGTTTCACCATGGGTGTCATCATCCTCATCGGCTTCAACGTTACGCGGCATTTTTGCGATCTCCGGAACCTCAATAGGAGCGATCTTATTGTTCCTGGCTGTTTTCGCCCTTGCAGGAGGGAAGGGCGCCAGGTCGGTATTTGCGCTCGCATTCAGACGTGGCAGTATCAAGAAGTCTTAGAGAATCGATTATCCGTGCGCCGGCTCTTCCCGGTGTCTACAGCTTCCTGGCTAAAGACGGCACTGTCCTTTATATCGGCAAAGCAAAGAATCTGATAAACAGACTTAAAGGTCATCTTTCGAACACCGGTGATGCCCGTCATGAGCTTCTTCTTGAAAAATCGGTTTCAGTTGAATGGACCATTACCAGAACAGAGGTTGAAGCACTCATACTCGAAGCGGAGCTTATAAGGATAAGGAAACCGCCGCTGAACGTACGTCTCAGAACTTCAGGAAGATACCCTTACCTTGAGATCACTGTTGATGAGACATATCCCAGGCTTGTTATTACAAGAGAGCGGAGCAACCCAAGGGAACTGCCCAGGTTCGGCCCCTATCCCGATTCAAGAAATCTTAAAAAGCTTGTGGAATTTCTCCTTGATACCTCCCCATTAAGAAGATGCAGCGGAACGGAACCGAAGTCCGCTTCAAGATCATGCCTGATGGGTCAGATGGGAAAGTGCCCTGCCCCATGCATTGAAGGAATAAGCCCGGAGGAATACCGGCTGAATGTGCAGGAAGTATTAGGAATTCTCAGGGGAGACTGGGACCGGGCAAGAACCCGCATGGAACAGATGATGCAGAGCGCTTCTGAGAACAGGGATTACGAAGAAGCCGGCAGGCTTCGCGATCTGCTTTCCCGCCTCGGAAGTTTCGGCTGGCCGGCCCCCTGCAGCGTCAAGGACAGGATCAACAGAGACATAGCAGCGGTAAAAGAGAACTGGGGAGTTATTATGAGGGTTAGGGGCGGCAGGTTCACCTGCGTTGTTAGAATGCCATTCGATGGAAGATGGAAACTCGCCCCGTTATCCGAGCGGCTTTCAGTTCTAATCAAGTCGTACTATTCACAGACTGGTGATATACCCAGGGAGATCATTGTTCAGGAAAAACCCGATGACGAATCATCTCTTATCGAATGGCTCTCCTGCAAACGCAATGCTTCACTGGGAATAACCGTCCCGAAAAGGGGTGGAAACCGTGAGTTGCTGGAACTTGCACAGAAGAACCTCGATCAGTTCCTTGTCAGATTGAGCTGGAAGTACCCATCAGGAGGAAAAGAAAAGGCGGAGGCAGCCCTTGAAAGCCTCGCGGATATTTTCAGCCTTGAGGAACCACCCGGGTGGATAGTATGTCTTGATGCCTCCACAATTCAGGGATCATGGCCGGTAGCGGCAATTGTAAGCTTCAGGAACGGGTATCCGGACAAGTCAGGATACAGACGGTTCTCGATGCCGGATGAAATCAGCAGAAACGATCCTGCAATGATAGCTTCAGCGGTTAAGCGGTACCTCTCGTCACTTGAGGATGAGTATCCCGATATCTTTCTGATAGACGGAGGAATTACACAGCTTAGAGCAGCCGTAGCGGCAGCTGGTGAGGTGTGGTCTGCACGAATCCGCTTCGTATCGATAGCAAAAAGGGAAGAATTACTCTTAGAGGGTATTTCAGAAAGAGAAATAAGGCTCCCCATGGATTCCACTCCCCTTACATTTCTGAGAAGCGTCAGGGATGAAGCCCACAGGTTCGTTCTTCATTACCATCAGCAGAAGAGATCCAGGGGAAGCTTGAGATCCGTACTGGACGATATTCCCGGAATAGGCTCCGCAACAAGGATAAGGCTGCTGACTCACTTCGGCAGTGCGGACAGAATAGCTGCCGCATCTGTTGAAGAGATCATGGAAATCCC
>JAIOSX010000067.1 GCA_021107345.1 Candidatus Aegiribacteria sp. | reverse complement strand
GGACGCAGGTCTTTCAATCGCCCGGTGAACCTTCCATTCACTATCTCTGGAATGCTTGCCTGAACGTGATCAACGGGGATATTCTCAGCTATACCGGCCACGATGTATTCCAGGGAAGCGGAAAGGAGAACAGTTTCGCATCCTGCACTCCTCAGTTCGCACAGGGATTGCAATGTCCAGTCGCGGAGACAGTTCTGCAGAAGGATTCCAGCACAAATATCCGCTTCCTGCTTTATTACTTCGGGAGGAATACCTGTAAGATAATTTCTGTTCCATCCCTTTCCCTCCCGGATTGTTCTCCCGGGATGGAGAACATAAAAGGAAAGGAACCTGAGGAAATCCAGAGGAGACAGTATGCCTTTCGAAACAAGGTGTTTCAGAAAGTACTTCTCCGAAGATGTTGACAGAAGAGTTCCGTCAAGATCAACAAAGTACATTTCGGGAACTGCTCCATCGGTAAGTCTTATTGTATTCACAGGGCTGCCAAATGCTATATAAGCGGCGGCGCTATCCTCACTCCGCGCCCGGTGCCGGGTGAATTGTCGAACACCGCTGTGATATGAACCAGAATCCCGGGATACAATCTGGGGAATTCTCCATGGAAGAGCGTATGGGCCATATTCGTATACTTCACTATATCGATAGCGTAATCTCCGGCTTCAGTATCACCGGGGGCCACAAGTTGGCCGATACCTCTCACTTCGAATGATTTGCTGTCAAGAAATACCAGTGATGTTGTAGGTCGTTCCATGAGATTTATGAAAGTGTGTGTTTCAAATTCCGGCGTACTGTAAAGCTCAAGAGAGATCATTTTCGTCAGATCGAATTTCGTGGCATCGGAATAAAGATCAATAAGATACTGCAGCCTTGGGCCCATACCTCCGGACAGTAACTCCTCCATTTCGGCAAGAAGATCCTTTATTATCTCCCTCCTTGGACACAGTCCCATTCCCTTGAAGGCGTTGTTTATCTCAAGTCTGCTGTCTGCCCTGCTTCCGCCCCAGGTCGCCATCGCCGCATTGTGGGGTCCTGCAAGGGAAGGGGGGTTGCCTCCCTCTCCGCTGAACATCATGGATATGTTCTGCAGCACATCAAGGCGGGCGGAAAGGTTCCAGTCCATGAAAGGTTGCGGTAACTGTAGTGTCCGGAATTCCTCCCATCTTCCATCAATGAACGCCCTGACAATCCCCTCTGCTTCTCTGGAAGCATCAACTGTTTCCTGTTTGAATGTGCCATCGGTCCAGAATTCTTCCATTCCCTGTTCCCACTCCCCTGCAAGGGCTTTTCCGGCAAAGGAAGAAAAGAGAACGGCTCCTCCCAGTTTACCGGCCTTCCCTAGAAACTGCCTTCTATTGAGTATTTTTCCGGTTTCGTCTTTTCCACCCAAGTTTCTTCCTCCTGCCATTACTTATACCGCTATCTGCGCAGTATATTATTGATTCTCAGACAGGAGGAAGATTGTCTAAAATTCTCGATGCCGCAAGTGCCGGTGATTACGATAAGCTGACTGACCTGTGGCTGGAAACTATTGATGGAGATGCCCCATACGATGAAATGCTCGGCGCCTTCTCCATTCTGTTCAGCAATGAAAAGGAAGCCCTGGCCACAGAGCTTCTTGATTTAATAATTGACGAGAAGGAACCCGATGGAGAAGATGATTTCTCGGATTTTCTGATGAAAGCGGCTGAGTCTTTTCAACAATCAGAACCTTTAAGGAAAGCTCTTGTTGAAGTACTCAGGGATGCTAACCTGATGTTTCAGCCACTCGAGCATTTTCTGGAACTCAGCGGTCTCAAGAAAGAAAACGCCGATGTGCAATCGTCATGGCGATTGTTCAATTCTCTCATGAAGTACAGGAAAGACGGCTATCTGAGCCATGGTACCTTTGGTGTCGGACAAATTACAAGGATGAGTCGAACGCATGCCACCATTGATTTTCAGAAGGCTCAGAATCATGACATGAAGCTGAACGTTGTGCTTGAATCCACAAGGCCGCTGGCTTCCGATTCCCTTGCGGTTCTTTCCTGGAGAAATCCGGAAGAATTCTCCCGTCTTTTCAGGGAATCTCCTTCTACTTTTCTTGAAAGACTCGCTGCAGAACCATTGAAAATTCCTGGAGAGATTTGTATTCATGATGTACCCGCATATTTCTCCGGTTCGGATTTCACAGGGGGGGAAGCATGGAAACTTCTGAAGAAAACAGCGGCTTCAACAGAAGGGTTTGCCGATCTGGGTACCCGTATCGTTCTTCTGGATAAAGATGTGGAGTTCCTTGACCGAGTAAGGAATATCATCAACAGACGGAAAGAGCCTGCCCGGGAAAAAGTAAGAGAGATTCAGGCTCTTCTGAAATCCTGCTTCAGAACTTTTCCCGATGGATTGACAGATCTGCTGAATGATATACACAGCATCTCCAGCCCTGAAACAGGTTCGCTTTTTGAACTGTCCTGGATTATCAGCGACAGAGGTACATCGGAGAAATTCGATGGAATAAAGCTCGACTTCCTGGAAAGTACTGCGGCCAGAGCGGAGAGAGCCCTTGGAGAAATCCTTTCTCCCGCATGCAGAAAGGATTACCTTGACCTTTTTTTCTCAGCACAAACCGAACGAGGGGAAAAAGTAAGACTGCTGTCCGGGCTCAGGCGCTCGCTCTGGGAACATGCTGCTGTCTTCCTGGACGGAACTGATCCTGAGCTTCTTTCGGAGTGCCTGGGAGACTATCTCTCAAAACCGGCGGAAACTGACAGGTTCCTCTGGACACTCACTTTTCTTGCTGCGCACAGGGATAAGCGGGATGACAGCCTTGGAGAGAATCAGATCGACCTTTTCCTCGATAACCTGATCTTCTCAAGCGCTGATACTCAGAAAAAGGTAATTCATCTTCTTACCGGTTCTTTGAAATCGAAGCTTGACGGTTATCTCTCTTCAATCGATACGAGAAAACTCAGCAATTACCTTGACAATTTCAATACGAGCGCAACAGCCCTGAATGAGGGTCTGTGTCTCGTTGTGGGAAGAGAGATATCGCGAAGAAAAAGTTCCTCCATTCGAAAATCTATAAAGAAGCACTTCTGGGAATCGGACGCTCTTTTCTCAAGCCTCGAAGCCATCAAACAGCGGGAAGCCGACGCCCTCCAGCTTAAGCAGATTGAGATACCCGCTGCAGCCGAAGCCATCGGAGAGGCTGCTTCCCACGGAGATCTTTCCGAGAACGCGGAATACACCGCGGCGATAGAGAAAAGGGATCTGCTGCTGGACAGGCTTAACAGGTGGATGAAGGAACTTCAGATGTACAGGGTATATCCGGACAATCAAATAACTTCTGACACTGTCAGTCCGGGCATAAGGGTACAGCTTCAGGAAAGTGGCGGGACGGAGACTGTTCAGACTATTGATGTCGTGGGCCCGCTGGATGCGGACCCGGAAAATAGCAGAATCAATTACATGGCGCCACTTGGTAATGCTCTTCTGGGAAAAACTATCGGAGATATTGCAGTTCTTCCAGGTGATAGCAGCACTGAGTGGAGAATTGTCTCCCTTGAAATACTGGATCTGATAAACCCGTGACCGGGCAGAAGGAATTCTTTCAGTGAGATCCATTCTTGTAACCGGAGGTAACAGGATGGGAACCTCCTGGATGGGCAGAATGC
>JAIOSX010000306.1 GCA_021107345.1 Candidatus Aegiribacteria sp. | reverse complement strand
TGCCGAAAAGCAGCTGAATGATATCGATCAGGAGATAGCCAGGCTCTAATCCGCAAATCTCAGCAGTAATTATTCCTGATTCTTCTTAGGTATCGTGAACTGGTCGCTTTTAAATCGATCACCGCCCAGCCAGATATCTATCTTGACACCATTGCGTGTTCTAGAGACATCACAGTGTTTCACCTGCCACCCGAGCAGATTGAGCCGGGAAGCTCCCAGCATATCGTGACCTGTCATGGATCCGTAATAACCGGCCAGTTCCGGTCTCTTGGGACTGTTGAGGGCCTGGTCTACTCTCTCGATCTCCTCATCCGTGTGAGGGTTGTCATCGAGTACGGAGAGATGGAGCCCATCCTCCTCCTGATGAACGGAGATGACCAGCCTTGTTGGGTTGTTCTCCAATAAGTAATTCGATATTTCACCGATTAAGTGCAGGATCAGTTCTTTTCTTTTCATTATTCTCTATTCCTGATAGTCTTTTTAAAGTCAGAATCTTTGGAGCGATACCATGCTATTACTGAGACGATGAATGCCGCTGTAAGACCACCGGCAAAACCGTTGTTGTAGAGGTTCATACCTCCCTGCCAGGAGCCTGTCTGGTGAACAAGGATCAGATGGACGAATCCGGCTGTCAAACCCGTGAGAATTCCGAATGCCCCGGCAAGTGGGGCGAGTGTCGTACAGAAGATCGCTGCCAGGATAGCACCTGGAGCTGTGAGTGATTTGCCGAACAAGAGCGTTGCTGCTATCACTCCGAGAACGACCGGCCATGAATTCCTTAGATGTGTACCAAATGCGCCGAAGCCCATTATCGTCAGCAGCCCCCCTATGGTGGGACCGTTGAAATCCCCGCCGATCATCAGAATGTACAGAGAACCTGCAAGCCCGATTAGCCCTGCATTGATAAGTGCCCCTTCCATCGATTCCATGTCCATGAAATCCGAAGGAAGCCGTCCGGAATGTCTCTGGATAGCCATAAAATCCTTCAGGCTCTTCCTGCCCCCTGACAGAAGTCCTGTCAGGATCAGAATGAAGGAGAGAACCGGAATCATAAATGTCAGTATTGCGGACCCCTCCGTATGCCACAGCAGCAGTCCTTCGAAAGTATGTCCTCCGGCCCTTATCAGCGCGGCGGCGAAGAGGGCGAAAAAGCCGCATGACAGACCCAGGTTGTAAAGGTTATATCCCTGGTGGAAATGCAGCATGGAAACGGCGATTGCCGGAATGAGGAAACCAGTAGTAATCCCTGCAGCCGTTCCAACGGCTATAGCAGGCAATCCGGAGAGGCCCAGTTCAAATGCGACCAGGCTGATCAGCGGTCCAAGGGCTGTTCCGAAAAGGGCGATGAGTATGTATTCCGATAAGCTTTTTCCAACCAGCTTCCCGGAGAGGTAAACGCCGATGATTATGGGTATAATGTTCATGGGTGTTTTACCGAAGAGGGCAAAACCCATCATCGTAAAAATAGCGGAGAAGGTTGATCCGGACAATTGAACTCTTGAAAGCGCTATAAATATAAGACCAGTAGTACCAACGGCTGCAGCATTTATGAGAGAAGCTCCTATGCCGCTTCCGGATATAAAATCAGAGATGAGTCTCGCCGGCTGGAACTGCAGCTCCAGGAACCCGCTGAAAGCCCGGCTGGCTCCGTCCGCAGCTATCCCGGTGATGATGAAAGAGAATATGATGAATATGAGCAGGAACAGCAGTGTTCTGTTCTGGCCTACTATGACTGTCTCCTCTTCGTTCATGTCAACAGGAAAATCATCCGGGCATCTTTTTCTTTGTGTGACACAATACCGCCGGTAATCCTGTCCGTCAACGCCATGGTTCAGTTGGCCGGGCCATGTTGCAGCATTATCTTCGGGAGAAGAAAAGGAGTACTATGAAATATATCATCATTCTTGGAGACGGGATGTCTGATCGCCCCATTGAGAGCCTCGGGGGGAAAACGCCACTCATGGTTGCCGACATACCGAACATCGATTCACTCTGCGCCAGAGGAAGGTGTGGAAAGTTCGTGACTGTGCCGCCCGGTATGCCTCCCGGAAGCGCAGTGGCTAACCTTGCTGTACTGGGCTACGATCCAGCTGAGGTGTTTCAGGGCAGGGGTGTACTCGAAGCCGCCAGTATGGGAGTTGAGCTGGAGTACTCGGATCTTGCCATGAGATGCAATCTTATCTGTATCGAGAACGGAAAGATTAAAAACCACTCCGCAGGGCATATCAGTACAGAGGAATCCCATCAGCTTATCGAAACACTTAATGAACAGCTGGGATCCGACACCATGGTATTTTATCCGGGCGTGAGCTACAGGCATCTGTTCGTTCTGAAGGATGGAAGCGATGGAATCTCCTGTACACCGCCGCACGATGTACCGGGTACAGATTTTGATGAGGTTATGATCAGTGTATCAGAACCGGAAGGTAACAAAACTGCCGCTCTGCTGAACATCCTTATTCTGAAGTCGCAGGAGATTCTGAAGGATCATCCGATCAACCTGAAACGTATTTCTGAAGGGAAGGACCCAGCTAATTCCGTTTGGTTCTGGTCTCCCGGTCACAAACCCGAGATGAAAACTCTCACCGAGCTGTACGGGATAAAGGGAGCCGTGATCTCAGCCGTGGATCTGGTGAAAGGTCTTGGCATCTACGCAGGGATGGATGTTATCGAAGTTGAAGGCGCTACCGGTCTTTATGATACTAATTACGAGGGCAAGGCCCAGGCTGCCATCGATGCACTTAAAGGTGACTACGATTTCGTCTACCTTCATGTGGAAGCGACGGACGAGGCGGGGCATGAGGGTGATGTGGACCTTAAGATCAGGACTATTGAATATCTGGACAGGCGAGTGGTCAGGTTCATCGTCGAGGAAACGGAGAAGATGAAGGAAGATGTCGCTATTGCCATCACACCGGATCACGGAACTCCATGCGATGTCAGAACTCATGTCCATGACCCTGTGCCATTCCTGATATACCGTCCGGGAGAGAATCCCGACGATGTCATGCGTTACGATGAAACAAGTGCTGAAAGCGGAAGCTTCGGGACCATCGAGGGTAACACATTCATCAGGGCATTGTTCAAGAGGTGATTACGTAGAACTATTGCCAACCCACTCCCTGAAGGAATGATGCAGCTGTACGTCAACGTGAAGTAGAACGAATTACCGAAGCAGCACGCATGCCCTTGAAACAGTCTCTCCCATTGCATCAAGCCGAAGGATATAGACTCCAGAAGGGATGTCTCCGGTACTGATGTCTACAGTGTGGTTCCCAGCCGGATAAAAGCCGTCAGCTACCATACGTACAAGCCTCCCCGAAGTATCGTACAGCCCCAGAGTCACAAATGATGAACTGGCAAGTGAGAATGGAACAGTAGAAGCAGAGGAGAACGGGTTCGGCCTGCTAACACCCAGATATACTCCAGGATCGGGAAAAGTATGCCCTCCGATACCCAGCCCTCCGGTACCCAGTGTCCCGTCAAGCTTGGTATTCTGCGCGAATACTGACTGGTACCCTCCTCTATCGTCGTCCCATACGGTGATCCACTGCTGACCCCAGCAAAGTGGTGTTGCAACGAAGTGCTCCCGCTCGCATCCAACATTTGAGATCTCAATCCTCTCCGAGGGCCAAACGTAAACACCCACACTGTCCACCATCATGCAGCAGGCTTTGTCGTTACCAGCAGCGGTAGCCTCGAGGTAGAACACCGCGGCATCATCCCCTGCGGTCTGAACCGAGATCTCACCGATTTCCTCATCCTGAAGGCCGATAAAAGTCATTCCGCTGTCCGTCCACAACCTGTTACCATTGGCATCCATTCTCTGGCCGTACAGCCCGTCCTGGGTCTCCAATTCGTTCATCTCCCGCCAGAAGATGAAAATATTTTCACCGTCTTCAGCTACCGAAAGATAGGGCTCGGTGTGATTCCTCGAAGCCATGGTAGAGACAGGCACGCCGCCGCTACTCATAGCGATGGCACCACCGCAGGTGACATGCTGTACCAGGCTTATTATAAGCCCGGACGTATCATACTCTTCCCATGTGATGCAGAAGCCGCCATTACCATCAGGATACGGAGGCGGTTGTATACATTGTTGAAGCACGTTCTCGTTCTCCGATATCACAGCGGGATTGGGCCATACCGGGTTACCGGACGCATCGTACCGCATGGCATATATCCTTTTTTCATACCCTTCATAGTTAGAAAGGGTGTAGACGAGAATGACATCGTCCGTTCCCGTGGGACACAATACAGCTTCCCAGCAATAGACCCCGGTCGAGTCAGATTCCAATACTATCCCATCTCCCCAGAGCGGGTTGCCGTCCGGAGTAATACGCTGCATTACAGTACAAGCGGTATCAGGCGCCAGGATCAGCGACCAGGAGAGTATCACGTCTCCGGAACTGGTCGGCACGGCCTGCGCGAATGTAGCAATGGAGGTCGCAGACGAGGTATCCGAGAGAAGTATCCCGTCCGTTCCCCAGAGCATATCCCCGTCGGGAGATATCCTGTATGCATACACCACGAACCCGGAGCCTGACCAGACACTGAAGGTGAGAATTGCGGCGCCCGACTGGTCCGTCACCAGGTCGTACAGACATATCTGGCCTGAGGAATATCCATCCCGGACAAGGATTCCATCAGAACCCCACATGGCATTACCCAGAAGGTCCAGCCGTTGAAGTCGCATGTCCCATCCGCTGCCTGTCCATGTTGACCAGGATACGAATGAATCACCGCTCGTACCCAGAGCGATCATGGGAGCTTCCTCATCCTCAGTACCGGATGAGATCATCAGATTCACTCCGGGGTCTGAACTCCACTGAGCGGACGCGGCAATCACGATAACGAACAGAAGAAGTGCAGTAACCTTCATGGCATACCTCCTGGATGAATCTAACAGATAAGATAAGAATCACTTTAATATAGTGAGTAATCCAGTTCGGACATCTCTCCTGAAGGAGTTCGGGATGTTGATGCTATTAGGTTAGGCCGATCAGAGTACAGATGTGGGCTTGAACACCACTATGATCGTTCAACTCAAAGCACGCCAGGGAATTAAATAACAGATATCTCCTGTACTCAGTTTCAGGTATCCATCTCGCCGGCAAGCTCGTCCCATTCTTTCTCGTAATCCAGGATCTCCTGACAGACGTAAGCATGCTCTTTCTGAAGATCGACCAGCCTGGCACTGTCAGAGATGATTTCAGGATCCTGCAGAAGAGCTTCAAGTCCTTCCCGTTTTTCCTCAAGCGGAAGCAGTTTTCTTTCAATCCTGCTTATCCTTGTTCGGATTTTCTTCTGGCTTGCGTACAGAGCTTTGCGATACTCAGCTTCCCTGCGTTTTCTTTCCTTCTCTGCTTCTCTCGGTGACTTGCCGGAGGCTGAATCGCTCTTCCCCGATTCAAACGATCTTCTAATCCGCTCCTGCTTCTTTCTCAGATAGTAGTCAAAAGAGCCGTCAAAGAGATCGACTCTACCATTCTGAACTTCGAAGACCTTCTCCACAAGGGCCGATAGAAGCTGCTCATCATGGCTGATAAGGACCAGTGTGCCGGGATACTTATCAAGGGCTTCACACAATACATTCCTGGAGAAGATATCAAGGTGGTTCGTAGGCTCATCCAGTATCAGTAAGTTGACAGGACTCAATAGAATGCGAGCAAGGGCAAGGCGGCTCTTCTCTCCGCCGGAGAGAACAGCTGTATTCTTGAAAACATCGTCTCCGGTGAAAAGGAATCCTCCCAGTATGCTTCGCAGTTCTTTTTCCGAACTTGAGGGGCTGACTGCAGCCAGCTGACCAAGAAGACTGAGTCCCGGGTCCAGATCCTGGTCTACCTCCTGAGTGTAAAAGCCTGTTTCAACACCAGATCCCATTTTGAGATTTCCTCCGGTTGGATCTTCATCACCGGCAAGTATCCTTGAGAGAGTTGATTTACCCTCTCCGTTCTTTCCGACGATGCCAATTCGCTCGCCTCTGAGTATTTCAAGGTTCACATTATTGAAAACAGCACGATCGTACCGCTTGGACACATCCTCAAGACGAGCCACTATTTTCCCGCTTCTTGGAGGATCAGGGAATCTCAGCCGCATGTGCCCTGGATCTCTGTGAGTCTGTATTACTTCCATTTTCTCGAGCATCTTCTCACGGCTGCGTACCTGAAAACGCTTGCTTTCCGTTGCCTTGAATCTCTTAATGAACCGCGTGATTTTCTCTATCTGTTCAGCCTGGTGTTTTGCCTGCTTCTCCCTGCGGGAGATATCCTCACTCTTTTTCCGTTCATAAAAGGAATAATTACCGGTATAGGAGGAAAGCTCTCCGAATTCAAGCTCGTACACACGGGACACAACGCGGTCAAGAAATCCGGGATCATGTGAAATCACCCACACGGCACCCCTGAATTTCCTGAGGTACTCCTCAAGCCAGATTCTTGCTTCCAGGTCAAGGTGATTTGTAGGTTCGTCCAGTAGAAGGAGGTCGGGGTCCGAAAGAAGAAGAGACGCGAGCTGCCCCCTCATTCTCCACCCGCCGGAGAATTGATCAAGGGGTTTATCGAAATCACTGATGGAGAATCCCAGACCTGAAAGAACTTTCTCTGCTCTGTTCCTGATATTGAAAGCATCTGTTGAGTCAGCTATATCGTGTGCGTCCGCCAGCTTATCAAGGAGCTGTTTCTGCTCTCCTCTGTCATCAGTATTCTCAAGGCATGTGTGGATCGTACGCATCTGTTCAAGAGCCCTTGCGGCTTCACCTGCTTCCATGCAAACCGTGTCCAGCAGCGGCCCATCAGGAAATCTGCTCATCTGCTGTGGCAGGTGGGCAATCCTTACTCCGCCCGATATGTGGAAATTGCCCAATGCAGGCTCAAGCTCTCCCGTGAGTATTTTTATCAGGGTGGTTTTACCGGCACCATTAACGCCGACCAGGGCAGCCCTGTCACCTCGATTGATTGTAAAACTGGCATTCTCGAAAATATCTTCGACTCCGAATCTCATACCGAGAGCTGACGCGTTTACAATCATTGGTTGACGATCCTCAGTTCCAGTGGTTTGAAATTAAGATAATCAGCAGAAACCATCAGATACTTAACTCCTTCTATTTCGATATCAAGCCCCTCAGGCCAGCTACCGGGAGACATGTGAATATGACCATATATACATACATCTGCACCCCCATCTGACAGCATCCGTGAGAACTCCGTTCCCCTCCCGGATACAATCGGAGGATAATGCAGCATTACAATAAGTGGTTTCCCTTCTGTTCTTAGCTTCGCAGCCGATTCCAGAGCCAGGCCAAGCCTGTGTAGTTCACGCCTGTAGATCTTCTCATCTTTCTCTTCGTCGTATTCATCAGAAAGCGGCGTGATCCACCCTCTTGTGCCTGTAATCACGGCGGTTCCCGCATCGAAAGCTGTATGTTGAAGAGGAATTATACCGGGCGGCAGTTTTTTTCTGACCTGTGAAATAGATGACCACCAGTAATCATGGTTGCCCTTTGTAATGATCTTCCTTCCAGGGAGTTCGCCGAGCCAGTTCATATCCTCTGCAGCTTCATCGAGTGTCATGGCCCAGGAGAGGTCTCCGGGCAGCAGCACAAGGTCGTTTTCAGTGATCAGTTGTCTCCAGTTCGTTTCAATCAGATGATGATGATCCTTCCAGTGATCTCCAAAAACATCCATGGGCTTCTCGCTTGCAAGAGAAAGATGCAGATCGCTGATCGCGTACACCTTTATGGGATCGGACGTCACTTGCGACACTTGCATGAATTACCCCTTCACTGTTGTCCATCCTTGAATTGACCGGGGACATCTCGGACGGTATCCTTGATTTATATGAAGAAACTGAGAAAAACGGATAGTGAGCAAAATGAAGAAGGGGTTTATGGAATACCCGGTATATAAAGGATATGCGCGAAGAGTGATATGTCTTGTCTTGCTCGTATGTACATCGCTGACACTTTCCGGAAGCAGCTCATATACAGATTTGACATTCAGTGAATCCATAAATGGGGTCAGTGAAGAGTGCCCACAGTGGATACTGGATAATCAGGTTCTCATTGATGTGGTTTATTACGGCTTTGACGGACAAGTACACCGGGGACAGCTTGTGGCTGATGCCCGTGTAGCCGGAGAGCTGCAGGAAGCATTCATGCTGATGATCGATATCCGCTTCCCCCTTGAATCCGTG
>JAIOSX010000268.1 GCA_021107345.1 Candidatus Aegiribacteria sp. | reverse complement strand
CTATGGGATGTAGGCGCGGACAATATTACTATCGTTCATGCGGGATCAGCGCTGGAGTGCGGAACATGGGGCCAGATAAGGAATCTTTTCGGAGAATATTAAAACAATTCTTCAAAGATAAATATCTGAAGTTATTAGCTTAATAGTGATTTTAATAATTAGCTAAATATTTACTTTCATATTCTCTGTCAATAATCATAAAGTTTCTATATTCCGGGAATCTATCAGCAATCAGCAACTGAAATTTCCCTGGCTGCATAATTGCTGCCCAACAACTTATTTCACTACAAACTTTAATCTCGTCATCTCTGCAGGTCAAAGCCTTCTTCATCAGTTCAACTGAGAATTTTTCATTATCATTGAATACCGACTCGAAATATTTTTCTCTGTTAATTAATTTGTTTACTCCTGGATCGTTTTTTTCAAAAACATCCAGATCCAGAATCTTCCTGATATTTGAGTTTAACGATCTGTTGGTACAGTACAGCTTCCCGTTTTCAGGATAACGGAACTCAACTGCATCAGGTAAAACTTCTGCAACAATTGAATCTCCTGAACTGTCAGCGATTATTATATTGTCTGCCGCTGATTTTACCGGATTCGATTCAATTATGCTTTTCGCTTCCCGAATATTTGAAGCTTTACAAAGAATGATTCTACGCAACAACCCAAAATTCAAATATGCATCTGTATTCGTAAATCCTTTTGAGTAAGCTGCCGAATGCGAAATCGCCAATCCATCGGAAGATACGCCTGCACCCATAACGATATTACCAGCACTGGAAATTTCAATAATCTCTTTATCATTCTTATATGAAATATAGAAAACAATGTTCTGTGTCATTCCGCGTTGATCGTTGACATGACCAAGAATGATTCCATCTTCTGAGTTAAAAACTAAATTCGAACATGTTGTAGAGAGCGGACCTAAGTTTAATAGTAAAATATTCTTGAATGAAAATCCCGAACCATCTGAAATTCCTTTCAATTCTTCCGCTATTTTAGGAAAATTGTTTTCAAGTCTTTCTGAATATTTCTCTAAATAATAATTGTCATTCTGCTTTTTATCATATGCTGTGCAGTAAAATCTAATATTGTAATATATCAGATCTCTTAATCTTTTACCATGTTGATAGCCAACTTCATAGGGTGTTCCTTTCAAGGATAGAAATATCATTTAGTCTCCTTATTAGGGGATGTTTTCTTCTTACAACTTGTCACCTGGAACTTGTTTTACAGTGTCGGTAATACTGCCCTGCAGAACGTCCGGCTGCTCAACACTAGGAGGTTAATATATTCCCGCAGCGACATGATCGCGAAAATCCTGCTCCGTCAATGACATTGAATGATCAGAAGAGTAATCCTACCGGGGGTGGTTATCCCGGCCAACGATTGACAGAGTAGCGTTAATGGAAGTAGACTTAATTGATAGGAAAAAGCACATGGTATACCGGGAATATACGAGGTATGTTGAGAACGAATCATGACATGACCTGAGATTGAGCTTCCTGGTGACAATTCGAATGTTAAACCTTAAAGGAGGATGCTTATGCGTTGGATCTTACTTTTAATTGGCAGCATGTCCATTTTGGGGATGACGAAAACAGTGTATGGAGTTGCAGAGATAAGAGAAGGCGATTTTTGCACCTCATCCCGGATCGAGGAAACGTATATTGAGGGAGAGATAATAGTCTGGTTTCATGATCATATAACCGACAGTCAAATAAGAGCAATGAACGCAAGCTATGAAGTCCTCGTAAGAGAGAGGAGCATAGTTACGCCAAACCGTATGATAATCGAAGTTCCTGCTGGAAAAGAGCAGGAATATATTGATACTTATAATGCACTCTCTGAGGTGAGGGTCGCCGCTTTAAATCATATCGTAGAGGCGACCTGGTCTCCTAACGATACATATTACTACCTCCAGTGGCACTTCAACAAATCCGGTTTCATCTACCTTGAGGATGCCTGGGATATTGAACCGGGAGGAAATCCGTCTGTAATTATCGCTATTTTAGACACCGGCGTTGCCTATGAGAATTATTCAGTGCCTGCAGGTGAACAGAGTGAAGTAACCGGTTCCACCTATACACAGGCACCGGACCTGGCGGGAACCAGTTTCATAAGCCCGTACGACTTCATCCATTATGACCTCCATCCCAACGATCAGAATGGCCACGGAACGCATGTCTGCGGAACCATCGCCCAGACAACCAATAACCTATCCGGTGTTGCCGGAATGGCTTTTGACTGCACCATAATGCCCCTTCAGGTTCTGAATTATAATGGTAGCGGCTCTTCAGCCACTATAGCGGATGGTGTTGATTGGGCAAGAATTAACGGAGCAGATGTTATAAGCATGAGTTTAAGAGCAACATCAGCGATTCCAACCGTGGAAGCAGCTATTGAAGATGCGTATGCCGCAGGGATAGTAACCGTCGCTGCCACGGGGAATGATTACAGCAGTTCAATTGGGTACCCTGCCAGATATTTAGAAGTTATTGCAGTTGGATCAGTCCAGTGGGACGGAACCAGAGCACCATATTCTAATTATGGCTCCGGAATGGAGTTAATGGCGCCGGGTGGAAACACAGCACTGGACCAGAATGGTGATGGATACGCAGATGGAGTACTACAACAAACTTACGCACAATATAACGATGGCACCTATCTGGCAGATGTAACGAGTTTCTCATACTGGTTCTTTCAGGGAACATCGATGGCATGCCCACATGTTTCAGGACTTGTTGGCCTTATGATATCCAATGGCTGCAGTGGAGTAAACAGCATCCGAACAATATTGCATAACTCTGCAACAGACATGGGCCCGGCAGGATACGATACCGAGTTTGGATACGGCCTGATAAATTGCTACCTGTCAGTCTTGCCGGTAGCCATCGGAGAGAGAAATTCCGAAGGGATTCAATCCTCCTGGGGATTTGATCCTCTCGAGAATCCATCTCATGGAGGAGCATTCTCTGTCAGAATATCGGTAGCGGTACCGGGACCGGTGGAATTTCATCTCTACGATATCACAGGCAGGAAAATCATGGATTCCTATGGGGAGTATACCGTCGGTGAACACACTGTGAATTTCCAGGGACTCATGGAGGGCGTCTACTTCTGCCATATGCGCGCAGGGGATTTCTCTGCCACCGAACGCATGGTGGTCATAAGGTAGGGCTGCCGGGCCGGATAGCATCCGTGTTAACCTGTACCGGAAGTCGGCATTTATGTGTCACGTTTCTGTCTGCAATGATGAATCGTCAAAGCCTTTGTTGTACTGCAGGTTCTCGTAATAATCGGGGAGCATCGCCATGAGAGCCAGTGCGGATAAACTGAGTTAGCTCAACAGTACGTAAGAGCCACTCATACGCAGTCCTCAGGCAGATGAACAGCAAAGGAGCATTTGTCACTTCCGGAACATACAGACTCAAGAACCTCCACCCTTACCTTCTTCTCAAGAATGGTTTCCCATATCTGAAGGTAGTACCCGGCCCCGCAGAGACAGTAATTCAAGGGAAGTTCAATACCCAGCTGTACCGATTGCCTTACCCTCGGACAGTGGCAGTACAGTTCCCTCTTCTTCTGAGGGTCGGATTCGCTCATATACTGCCTTATATTACCGCTCCTGGGAATCTTTGTTATTAATATTCGGCTGCCGTTCCTTTTTCCCGCAACCCCCCATCCCCATTCGACAAGCCTGTCGACAATTTCGTCCTCGAAGAGCATTCCCTGTCTCAGGGAATCCTCCAGCTGTTGTTGCAGTGCTTCAATAACCCT
>JAIOSX010000131.1 GCA_021107345.1 Candidatus Aegiribacteria sp. | reverse complement strand
ATCATTCTTCTCGCTGGAGGTTCTGATTCCCTGGATGTTTCCACAGTTCCGGAAAACTGGGTATTCGAATACGACTGCCTTATTGATGCATCCGCATGCGGGTACTGGAAGAACAACCATCCGGTGATTGACAGCACAGGTATCGATGCCGCCGTTTCAATAATAGCTGTATCACCTGAGGTGGACTTTCTCGCGACCGTAGCGATGCGGAGTGATTCTACATCACATGCCCTGTTCAGAAGGGGCAGGGGTGTTATAAAGTGGCCGGGAACACCATGGATAGCCGCTGGAGTATACCTGAACGATCAGCAGCCGTTCATTGCAGGTCTTAAGAATCCGGTAGTTGAGTGGGGCTGGGTAGACATAGATTCCATTCAGGGTTTCGGAGTGTCTTCCGGAGGTATTCTGGGTTTCAGTGGTAATTATTTCATCCAACTCACCCAGGGCGATACACTTACTCAGTTTAATGTGCGTTCACCATGGATGGGATTTGCCGGAGTGGACTATTCAAGGGCACAGATCCATACTGCTGATTCCATTTCCGATGGGAACATCACTGTGAATGTATTGTCCGTAAGGGGAGATTTCCGCTATTTCAATCCATGGCTGATCATTGCCGGAGCTGACGGTGAAGAGGGAAGATGGGCCGTATCTGCTGAAATACGGGATTTTCGACCTGTCGATACACGATGGGGAAGGATAGAAGTTGTTCCCGGAATTCATTTCGCGGGGGATAGAATTGAATTTCCCGGAAGTGCGTTTGCATCCGGACAGAGGATCATTACACTCGGAGCATTCATTGAATCAAGAAGGTATTTCACATCTGCCGGAATAAAGGGTATGCTTGATCTGGAAAGCGACAGCCTCTCCGGAGTATCGGCCTCGGCTGGTATGATTTCTGAGAGTGGTGTATCCTGGGACGCGATCTTCGGCTATTATGCTGATGGAGATTACAGAGCTTTAATTTCTTCAGTTACTTCCGATTCCTTCGCTTCAGCAGGTATAGCAGTGGAAATAATCAATGACAGCACCAGGGTTACCGGGAGCGCATCCTATTCGCCCAGGGATGATGTATGTGCCGAAGTATTGGTTTCAGGCGATATTGATGACAGTCTTCAGCCTGCCTGCGACCTATTTGTATCAGCAGCACTCGGCCCCGTAAGGGGTCTTGTGGGAATCGAGTGGAAATACGATACTTCTCCCTCACTGCGGATAAACCTGACAGGACTGCTGAAATGATAAGAATAATCACCATTACAATAATCCTTCTGTTATTCTTAACAGCAGGATGTTCGCTTTTCATTCCAATGGAGAGGCCTGTCGAACCGGGCAAAAGACTGTTTCTATGGCTTCCGGGAGCATCCTCAGTTCAGGTACTGTCTGACTGGAATGACTGGGGAGGGAGTGTTGCCGCGGGTAGTATCATAAACCCGGTATACGGCAGGATGGAAATAGACGACAGTGGTTTCTGGACGTTGGATATTTCCTGGCTGCCCGGTGGCGTCTACAGATACGCATTCTATGTAAACGGACACAAAATAATAAGGGATCCTGTTAACCCCGAGACCGCTACATTTGAAGGCCGGACCGTTTCGATAATCATGGTTGAGGACTAGGAGTGTGTCCGACAATGTGCATTGAGCAGAATATCCTCACGGCTGAGATAGAATGCTCGGAGATTTGAGGAGAATACTGTATGTATTTGACGATAATATGCGAGTATTATAGCCAGCTGTGTGGGTCTTATGCCAATGTTTCATTGTCAGACAGGCTCCTATGAGTGTGTTCGACAATGAAAGGACGTGATTCTTGGCTTCTGTAAGATTTCAGGGAGTAAGTAAAACCTACCAGAAAGACATACTTGCTCTTGCCAAATTCGATCTTGAAGTACAGGACGGTGAATTCCTGGTTCTCGTGGGTCCCAGTGGATGCGGCAAATCCACAACTCTGCGCATTCTGGCAGGACTCGAGGAACCGACTACCGGAGAGGTCTTCATCGATGGCAGGAATGTAACTGATATCAAACCCCAGGACAGAGATATCGCAATGGTTTTCCAGAATTACGCTCTTTATCCCCATATGACGGTTTACAATAACATGGCTTTTTCACTGAAAATGAAAAAAATGTCCGGAGATAAAATAGATAAAAACGTGAAGGAAACTGCGGAAATCCTTGGAATCTCCGATTATCTCCAGCGAAGACCGAGAGAGCTGTCAGGAGGACAGCGACAGAGAGTAGCCCTGGGAAGAGCAATAGTCAGGCACCCTGCCGTTTTCCTGTTTGATGAACCCCTTTCAAACCTCGACGCCAAACTAAGGGTACAGATGCGGAATGAGTTGAGCCAGCTGCATACAAAGCTGGAATCTACCATGATATATGTGACACATGATCAGGCTGAAGCGATGACTCTGGGTGACAGGATAGTGGTGCTGAAGGATGGATACATTCAGCAGACGGCCACACCGCTGGATCTCTACGATAATCCTGATAACAGTTTTGTTGCCGGTTTCATCGGCAGTCCTTCAATGAATTTTCTGAACATTGAGCTGAAAAACGGTGTTATCCATGCGGGTGATACTGTACTGGAGAATGCTCCCCATGCAGGCATACCGGATGGGGAATATGTGTTCGGAATAAGGCCGGAGGATATTCATTCATCTGAGGGAAGCCGGCTTGCAGGTGAAATTGAGGTTGTTGAAACCCTGGGTAATGAGAATATCATCTACATGAAATTCAACGCCAGGCAGTTTGCAGCAAGATGCGCCCCAACAGTTAAAGCGGTTCCTGGAGAGATGTTCGGGTTCTCCATGGACTTCGGGAGAAGCCATCTATTTGATCTTGATGGTATAAATATGAAAGCTAAAGTAACTTCACAATCGATTAAATGATATCCGGTTGTACAGTAGCAATATATGAATACTAGAGAAATTGGTCTCGCTTTCTTAGCAGCTCTAAGCGCAAGTTTGCTTTTGACACCTGTTGCAAGTCGGGTAGCTCTCAAGTACAGGCTTGTGGATAAGCCGGATCGAAAGAAGAGGCATCTGATGACTACGCCTCTTCTTGGCGGGATGGCGATATATCTCTCCTTCGCTGCGACTATTATTGCAGGCATGCTGCTTCTCAATGGCTCCGGAAGTATGATTTCACTGGGATGGAAATCCCTCTGTGCGATGGTGATCACGGGTGCTGGACTGATGTCGATTGTAGGGCTTGTAGACGATATCCTTGGTCTTTCTCCAGTTATGAAACTTGTGCTTCATACCGTTGCTGCGGTTCTCGTGGGTTTTGTTTTCGTTACAAAGGGAGCTTTGCTGAGCTTATTCCTTACGGGAAGCAGTTTTGCCTGGCTTACCGCGCCGTTGACAGTGATCTGGCTCGTTGGAATAACCAATTCCGTAAACCTGCTTGATCACGCTGACGGTCTGTCTGCCGGAGCATGCGCCATAGCTGCCATATTCTTCTCAATAGTTAATCTTATTTCAGGTAATTACTCTGTTGCGTTCATAAGTGCGGCACTCGCAGGGGCTACAATCGGATTTCTTTTCTACAACTACAATCCCGCTTCTATCTTCATGGGTGACTGCGGCAGCAATATGCTTGGTTTCATGCTGGGGATAATAGCTGTATTGGGTGTTTATACTCCGAAGGGATCCATCCGGGAAATTGCCATCTTTACTCCTGTATTGATCCTTGCTCTTCCCATGATAGATACAGCATTCGTTTTAAGATACAGATGGAAAAGTAGAAAACCTCTTTTCGACGCGGACAGGAACCACCTTGCCCATCGATTGATGCGGCTTGGATTATCTCATAGTCAGGCCGTCAGGGTTTTGCTTGCGGTGGCGGCTCTTATGGGCACACTGGCACTGATGCTGCCAACGCTTGCGCCATATCAGGCAGTTCTGCTGTTTGTTCATGCTCTTGGACTCGTCGGTCTCTTTTCATTTTTCATAAATCTTGCTGAAAAAAGGGAAATAAAGAAGTGAGAAATGCTGCTGGAATCGCGATTCAGATCATTATAATACTAGTGATACTGGGATTGATGTTCCTCGTTCATACGAACAGCAGAAGCAGCATACTGATAAAGGAATCTATATACATTGGTGGTGCAGCACTTGCCTTGCTCGTAACATCTCTTGGTATTGTAATAGACGGCAGGATTGCCTCTTCCAGGCTCAGCAGATCACTTGCAGTTTCATTCATTCTTCTTATCCTCTGGATTGTCTTCCGACAATATTCCGGGGTTCAATCCGCCAATGCTTTCAGGTACATATACAGCACAATTGCCCTTGGAGGCCTCGTTTTCATCATAGCGACAACATTCACTGAAAAAGCCAGGGATATCATTCTGTGGGTTATGGTAGTGTCCACTTGTGTTATGTCAGTATACGCTGTTCTTCAGTCCATGGGCATAATAATATTCCCGTGGGATGCAAGTCTTACACAAATGGCGAGAAGTTCAGGAACTATGGGAAATGCGAACCTTCTCGGGAGCTTTTCAATGGCAATGCTGCCCGCAGGTGCCGCGTTTCTTCTCAGCAGGCTGAGACTTTCCAAATTCAGGTTAATATCAGCCGCCTGTTTTGCTCTGCTCTGCACAGGCGCGATACTTGCAAGCAAAACAAGGGGCAGCCTGATAGGCCTGTTCGCTGTCGCTGTATTTCTGCTCTTCGTACCGTTCATCAGAAAGAATAAAAGAATACTTGTTCCACTGCTTCTGGTATTCCTGATACTGATAGGAGGCACAATTATCCTCCTGGGAAGCCGAATGGAAGAGCTTATCAATACTGGAACCGGTACTTTCCAGGTCAGGAGGCTCATTTGGTCCGGTACATTTGCCATGGTGCAGAGGAATCCAATCCTGGGATACGGCCCGGGTTCATTCCAGATAGTATTTCCACAGTTCAGAAATCCGGATTACTTCCTTCTCGGTGTCAGTCATAATACCCTGCATGCGCATTGTGAGTATCTTGAGATACTCAGTGATACCGGGATCATAGGGCTATTGCTATGGGCGGCTGTGGCTTACTCAATATTCAGATTAGTATACAGAAAAAGAGAATCCATATTTCCAGACCATTATAGAACGAAGCCAGGAGATAAATGGCTGGTTCCCGGAATAATTGGCGGTATAGTGGCCCTGCTTGCTGAAGCTACGGTATCGGTGTCCATGAGATGGCCTCCATCCGCATTGCTTCTGGCGCTGTTCACAGGTCTCCTTCTTGCGTCCATCCCTTGCGAATTCACTCTTCTTAAAGGTGCCAGGAGATATGGCTTTGCAGCACTGCTTCTTATGGCTGCCATTCTTCTTGGAACAGTTGCTTTTCCCGGCTACCTCAGGGCGATGAGATCAGGGAGGGAGCTGTTCATAGGAAAGGACATATACCTTGCCCGAATACAGCCTGAAATGGACAATGCCGTGAATGCAGCTGCGGAATGGCGGAACACAGGGAACCCCGAAGATGCACAGAGGGCGCTTTACTACTACGAAAACGCGAGGCATATGGCGGACAGCTCAATGGCATGGTGCAGAAGATGCATTGAGAGCAATCCTGATGAACTTGGAGGGTGGTATGCACTTGGTAGTGCCTGTATATCAACTGCAATGCTGCATCAGCAGATTACACCGTCGATGGCCGCCATACTTCAGATGAACGGAGTGGTTGCAGATGATCGCGAAAAGGCTGACAGTTATATGAGGCTTGGTCTGGCAGCCTACGATTCACTTACAAGGATGGCTCCTAATTATGCTGAGGTTCATAATAACCTTGCCCTTGTATGGATAAATCTTGGATATCCCGACAGCGCCCTTGCTGAGCTCAGGAACGCATGGGATCTCCATGCCCACAGCAGAGGAGGTTACGCGCAAAGGATCAGGATACTCAACCCCCTTACACAGTCTCCGGATGGTGTATATCTGAAGTGGCAGACAGCAATGGGAGCGTTAGACAAACTGTTATTGGAAGAAGACGGGATAAATACACGAAGTCCTCTCTTCAGACAGGTGATGTTCAGTTACGGCTCCACGTTTCTCAGATATAGAGACTCAGCTGACAGTCTTAATCATGAGCTTATCAACATCATAGGCAGCAGATATCCCGAAATAGCACCCGTAATAAGTGAGTATACGGATATACAGATCCAGCGGATGCAGGAAGGCCTTGATCTCCTTCAGCGCCTGGAGGAGGGAGATACTGCTGGAGTGCAGGGAGATTTAAGCAGTATTCAGCAGGATGAACTTGATATCCTTCCGATACATAGAGCAGTGAATGGATCTATTCTTGCCTCAGAGGGTGATCTTGAGGGGATGCTGACGATAAGTGAGCTGCTGAACTGCTTCAGCTATGATGATTTTGATAATATATCCGCCTGGCCAATGGAAATCTCGCAGATGATCGGTGAATTGAATAAAGCGCTACTGAGTACCGGGCTGGATGAATACGATGAGAGACGAATATATATTGAAAGCGAACTCAATATGCTCAGATTCGACAGGCGCATATTCGAATTGATGGTATTCATTGAATCCTCGCCCTGTATGCAGTATGCATCTTCCGGTATCAAAGATGAAATGGAAATTCTATGGGAACGTATTGGAGGTCCTTTATACTGCTTCATAAAAATGAGGGATGATCAGACAGGAGCCCCGGTTATGCGGGAAACATCATTGCTGGATAACTCGTACACCGGAATACTCGCACTGCAGGAGCAGGATTCACTTAACGCGGAGATAGTCAAGTTTGAGTTGCAGTGGCTCTACGTTCTTTTCTGCTCATCCTACACCGGTATACCGCACTACAGTATTGTTCAGGGATCACAGACGGTTATGCTCCTTGATGATGCCAGGAGGAGACTGGTACAAATAATTGGAGAGAACGAAACGCAGTATCAGATAGGCAGCATACTCAACGATTCCTCTCTTCAGAGTGTATTACAGGATAGTGGTGAATATTCGTCTTTCATTGCAGCTCTCAAGAGCGATTTAATAATGGGCAGAATCAGCCGGTCTGACTTGCCATAAATACAGGAAAGAACTAGATTTCAGCTAATGGTTGCGCTGAAGAATCATGTGATTCAAAAGGCGGTATCTATCCGCCTTTATTTTTTATAGTTGAATGAAGGAGAAATGGATTCCTCTGATATGTTGGAAATGATAGAAAATCTTGTTGATAAAGCCGGACTTCTTCTGGTTGATCTGGATGAAAGGAATATCGGCAGAAGCCACATGATAAGGCTCCTTGTTGACAGGTCGGGACGGGTTAGCATTTCAGAATGTGCGAGGCTGTCCCGGATGATCAGGGATTCCATTGACGGAAATATGCTGCTTACTGATTACAGGCTGGAAGTCAGTTCCCCGGGCATAGGACGCCTTCTAAGCACGGAGGTTGACTGGATAAGATCCGTAGATAGAAGGTTGTCCGTAAAAACGCTGGATGGCGATTTCATTGATTGGCTGGAGGAATACGGCAATGGATGTCTTAAGTTCAGAAAAGGCGTGATGGTAACCACTGACGATATAGTGAGTGCAGTGGAAGTACTGGACTGAATAAAGCTGTTTCAAGTTATGCGAGGAGATAAAAGTGTCGGATAATTATCAGAGAATAGAAGCCCTGGCTGCTGTGATCAGGGAAAGCAAGGGCGCGAACCAGGAACTTATTCTTGAGTGGCTTAAAAGCGGACTCTTAGAAGCATCAGAGAATGAATTTGGTACTCCTCAGAATATAAAAGTAACGTGGGATCAGAAGACGGACGATGTCCATATCGTTGCTCTTATGGAAGTGGTCAGCGATATTGAACCGGAGAAGGCTCATCTTCAGATTACGAGAAGAAAAGCTAGAAAATACAACCCCGAAGCAGATTACGGTGACGAGGTTGGAGTACCTGTTGATTTTGACGATTTCGGACGTTCGGCTATAAACGTATTCAGGAAAGAGTTCCACACACTCGAAAGATCTGCAGAGAGAGAAAAAGTTTACGAGGAATACTCGGGCAGGATAGGCCAGCTCATTCCACGATGTGTGGTACAGCAGGTTTACAGAAACAGGGTCAATGTACGTATTGCCGGACAGATAGAGGCCTTAATTCCTCCTGAAGAGAGGGCCAGGGGTGAGAGGTTCGAACACGGAGATACTGTACTCCCGGTCCTTGTTGAGGTTCTCAGTCCGGATAGCACCGAACCGCAACTCGTTCTTTCAAGAGCCACTCCGATTCTTGTGAAAAGGCTTTTTGAGAGAGAGGCTCCCGAAATAGATGAGGGAGTAGTACAGATAAAGGCCATTGCCCGTGAAGCAGGTGTCAGAACTAAAATCGCAGTGGCAAGCAACGATATCAGAGTTGACGCAGTGGGTACCTTTGTCGGAATGAAGGGTATGAGGGTGCAGTCAGTCATGCGTGAACTGAACGGTGAGCGAATCGATATAGTCCCCTGGACTATAGATAAAAAACTGCTTGTAACCAGCGCCTTACTCCCCGCAACCGTTATAAGAGTCAATATGGAGAAACGAATCAATCAGGAGACCAAAGAAGAAGAAATCGTAATGATCGCTACAGTTCCGGATGACGAGATAGGAAGAGCGAAGGGAAAAGGCGGTCATAACGTAAGACTGGCAGGTAAACTGGTCGGATACCGGATTGAAGTTGAGGAAAAATCTCTCTGGGAGAACAGACAAAAGTGGGACGATATGCTCAGAGTTGATATTTCAGAGTTCGAATGTGTCAACGACAAACTTGCGGAAAGGCTTACCCGTGCAGGATTTGATTCTGCGGATACACTTATAGACTGCACCGAAAAAGATGTCCTTAAGGTTCAGGGCGTTGGTCCTGTTAAAGTGAAAACCATTCTTAAGGAAGCCAGAGAGCTGATAGACAGTAGAGAGAAAACTGTTGAACTGAAAAAAGAGGAAGCCAGGAACGCTGAACTGGAAGATGATGCTGATAAAACCAACGATACGCAAACCACACCGGAGTAACGTTCTTCACAGGTATCTGGTTTTTAAAATATTGGGAATTCGATGAATGAAGGAAGAGGGTGATTCCCTTGGCTGAGCAAAGCAATGGAAAAAAGCTGAGAGTATACGAACTTGCCAAGGAGCTGAATCTGTCAAGTGAGGCGCTACTCAAGGTTTTCATGGAGATGAAAATATCCGTTAAGAGCCATATGAGTTCACTTTCACCGGAAGAAGTGGTGAAGGTAAGGAACAGGTTCGACCAGGAGAAAGAGGCTGCAATGACCAGGACTGTTCGAAAGAAAAGGAAGAAGAAAAAACGGCGTCAACAGCCTAGAGTAACCGCGGAAGCAGTAAAAACTGTCAAAGATACCCTGGCCAGGATTGATTCAGGCGCTGGAAGAACCAGACAGAAGAAACGGAAGAAATACAGAGACGAAAAAATTGAAAAACTACAGGAAGCCACGGGAGATGTGGAATTACAAACAATCCGCATCACCGAGTTTACAAGTCCTTCGGAACTGTCGGAACTGATCGGTATTTCCCTCAGCAAGGTCATAGGCAAGTTCATGGAACTGGGTGTCATGGCCACAGCCAACCAGAGGCTTGATGTCGAAACTGTTTCCCTGGTAGCTCATGAATTCAATTTTGAAGTTGAGGTGGTGGAAAGCTACGGGGCTAAGGAGCTCGAGAACAGGCGAGTAAGCGTCGGTTGTTCTGAAGTTGCCAGATTCCCGATAATCACTGTGATGGGGCATGTTGATCATGGGAAAACGGCACTTCTTGATAGAATAAGGCAGACTAACGTCATAGCTACAGAATCAGGTGGAATCACGCAGCACATCGGTGCTTACATATCCAAATTTGGAAACGGGAAAAGTATAACTTTTATAGATACACCCGGTCATGAGGCTTTCACCGCGATGAGAACAAGAGGAGCCAGGGTTACAGATATTGTTATCCTTGTCGTTGCTGCAGACAGCAGGGTCATGCCCCAGACGCAGGAAGCCATTGACCATGCCAGGGCTGCAAAGGTTCCTATAGTTGTAGCGATAACCAAGATTGATCTTCCCACTGCCAATTCCGATTTCATCAAGAAAGACCTGGCATCCCATGGTGTTCTGATAGAAGAGTGGGGAGGGGATGTACTCTGTTCGGACGTTTCTTCCATAACAGGTGAAAACATTGACGATCTCCTGGACAAGCTGTTGATGCAGGCGGAAATGCTGGAATTGACAGCTTATCCCGACAGACCTGCTAAAGGAACGGTTCTGGAAGGTGAGGTCGATCCGAGACGCGGAACAGTTGTTAACGTGATCATACAGGATGGAACATTGAAGCTTGAGGACGATTTCGTGGCCGGAAGATGCCGTGGAAGAGTTCGGGCAATGTACGATGAAAATGATAACGAGATTCAAACAGCAGGCCCGGGAATCCCCGTACAGATACTCGGATGCACAGACGTTCCTGCTGCTGGAGATCCAATAGTAGGTGTAAGCTGCGAACACGAAGCCAAACGCATAAGCAGAAGGCGTCAGATCGTACAGAGGGAAAGAGAGTTGCAGGCGAGCAAAATGATATCCCTTGAGGATTTCTGGCAGAAATCCGTTGAAAACGAGGGTATTATGAACCTTATCGTCAAAGCGGATGTTCAGGGTACTGCGGAAGCCATTGTAGATACAATCAGCAAGCTGGGCAATGAAGAAGTTTCCGTCAACATTATAAGAAGCGGCGCAGGAGGTATTTCAAGTAACGATGTCAACCTTGCTGCCGCATCAAATGCCATAATTGTCGGTTTCAGAGTTCGTCCCGATGTAAGAGCTCGAGAAGAGGCTTCAGCAAGGGATGTGGATATTGCAACTTTCAGCGTTATCCACCAGGTTGAAGAAACCATAACAAAGGCGCTTTCAGGGCTTCT
>JAIOSX010000054.1 GCA_021107345.1 Candidatus Aegiribacteria sp. | reverse complement strand
TGACTGAAACACATATCCGCGTCTTTTGCATAGAGATACCAGCTTCTTCATAAGGTCGGTAACATCAGCGGTCATTTTCAAGATCCTCCAGTACTGAAAGTGATTTCAACTTTATTCTGGTTTCCATATGTACTTCCGCGAATTTTATCATAATATCAAGGCACTGCCTGTATCCCCCCCGCCAGAGTTTCAGGTTCCTTATTTCATCCAGTCTGCAGTTCCTGGATTTGCGCACGAATGCGATTAGTCCGGGCGGAATTCTTTCAGAACTGCCGTTGCTGCAGTCCTTACATACGATACCACCCGAAGCGGCATTCCATAGTGATGATCCGCAGGGATCCCCTCCGCATAGTGTGCAGCGGTCAATTTCCATAGCAAAGCCGGAAAGCCTTATAGCCTTCTCGATCCCGGAACATAATACAGGCCAGAAGGGAGTGCCTGCTGCGAAGTTATCAAGAACGCCGCGAATAAGATGGAACATTGGATGAGACGGCTCACTGCCAGTGATGGAGTACAGAAGCCACTCGATAAACAGACATGAATGAACAAAGGCTTCAGGATCGCTGCGTATCGACTCATAATGATTTAGAACGGTGGCTTCAGTAGCAGTATCCAGCTCTCTGCCTTCCCTCCTGTAAATCGAAAGATCAACCATGGATAGAAGTTCAACCCTTCCGAAAAAAGGGCTCTTAGGCCTTAGAGCACCCTTAACAATTGCAGATATTCTGCCGAAATCCAGGGAATATAGAGTCAGTATCAGAGATGATTCGCTCCATCGGACTCTGCGAAGAACAAACGAAGGAGTTGTAACTCTAGCCTGCATATTTCATCATGCTCCGAAGATATTTGGTCTCGCAGAGGACATCAGTCCGATTCATCTCCTTGACCTTCAAGGGGCTCCACTCTGACAAAGAGTATCCGCTGAGCTCTTATCTGTTCAACTGTGAACCTGTAACCTGATAGTTCAGCGGTATCCTGCTGGCGGGGTATTTTACCCATAAGGCTGTAAATCATGCCTCCGAGACTTTCGTAATCATCATCTTCGAATTCTGTGGCTAGCAGCTCGTTCAGGTCATCTATAGAAATGCGGGCGTCTAGAATATAGGAGTTGTCATCGAGTTTCTTTACCAGCAGGGCTTCCTTATCGTACTCATCCAGAATTTCGCCAAAGACCTCCTCCATAATGTCTTCTATTGTTACAAGTCCCGCTGTACCACCGTATTCGTCAACCACGATTGCCATGTGTATCCTGTTCGCCTGAAACTCACGAAGGAGTTCATCGATTCTCTTGTACTCCGGAATAAAATATGCCTTCCTCAGAATACTCTTCAATTCAAAACTTGTATTATCTTCGGAAAGGAAAATAAGGATATCCTTGGCGTACAGCACTCCGCGTATATTGTCTATCCTTTCTTCGTAAACCGGTATCCTCGAATGTCCCGCCTTCTTCAACTCGTCGACAACTTTTGCCAGATCAGCCGTTATTTCCACGCATACAATGTCGATACGGGGAACCATGACCTCTCTGACAATCTTGTCTGAGAAATCAATAATGCTGTCCATAAGCTCCTGCTCTTTTTCGAATTCCCCCGGATCGCCCTTTTCCCGGCGCCTCTCCAGCCAGATGACATCAGGAGGAGTGATAAGCCAGTCTGCGGAATCGGGATTATCATTCCTGCTGTTCCTGAAAATCAGGAAAGCAGGCAAGCGGAAGGGAAGCGAGATTATACGATAAGGGGTCTTCAGAATGGATAGCAATAAAAGAGCATTCCTCTTCGCTATGATGGAAGGCAGAATCACCGAAAGAAGAAATGAGGCAAGGAGGAGAAAGAGTGCTGTGAGCCAGTATGGGAATGTTACATACGAAGTAAATTCTACCGCCAGAAGAACAGCCCCTGCTCCCGAGCAGACCATAGCGGCAAAATTCATCAGCCATAGTACTCCCAGGTGAAAAAAGGCTATCTGCCTCCGTTCCGAAGGATCCCTGCCTTTGGATAGAATAACCTCAGGTATACAGGATCTGATACCCGAAGCAAGGAACAGCACCATAAGAGAGCCGAGGTATATGATAATTGCTGTAATCAATTCTCCACCTGCTTCTCAAGGGCATCCGCTACAAGAGAATCGACTTCCCTGCTCATAATTCCGGCATCCTTCTCGTTATTGTGAGAATATCCTTTAAGGTGCAGGTAACCATGAAATATCCTTTCAAGTAACGCTTCCATGGGCGGGAATATCCGCCCGTCAACGTAGATTGTACCCTCAGGTCTGTCCTCTTCCTTTATAGCCAGATCAAAAGATAGTACATCAGTGGCTTGATTAATGTGGCGGTATTTTCTGTTAAGGACGCTGAGATACCCCGGATCAGCCAGAACCACCTCAACACAGCCCTCTATACGATTTCCTATAAGCATTTTTATTTCTTCCGCACAGAATCCGGGATTATCAAGAATTATGCTGATGTCAGTCATTAGAATCACCTATCGGGTAATTATCTACCCTCTTGTAGAATTTGCTTTCGATAACAGACGTGAATACATTTACAATGGTCTTGAGATTTCTTCTGGTCAGATGACAATCGTCAAGTTCACCCTCAAGGTCTATCTCGTCTATAACCCTGGCAACCAGTTCAGCTGCTCCTTCGGGAGAAGCCAGATTTTTAGTGAAGGATGCCGTCTGGTCCGCAAGCAGTACGAGAGCTGCCTCTATAGTTGAGGGCCTTGGACCCGCATAGGAGAAATCGCTTTTCTTTACGCTTTTCGGGTCACTTGATTCCTGCAGTGCTTTACTATAGAAATATTTAGTTAAACCTGCTCCGTGATGCTGCTGTATAATATGAATAACTGCTCTGGGAAGTTTTGCCTTTTCTGCGAGCTCCACGCCGTCTTTCACGTGTGCTATGATCTTTCTGGCGCTAACCCACGGGTTCATGCTGTCATGCGGATTATTCATGTTTCTCTGATTTTCTATAAACAGTTCTGGAGCAGCCATCTTTCCAATATCATGGAAATATCCACCTGCGGAAGCAAGTGATTCCCAGGCATTGATGGCTCCAGCTGCGCGACCGGCAAGTTCAGCGACAGTTTGAGAGTGATTCCATGTTCCGGGAGCAACATCTCTCATCTGTTTTAGAAGAGGATGATCGGTTTTATTAACATCATCAATTGAAAGGACAGTATAGACACCGAAAATCCTCTCGAAAAGGAATAGAAGCGCGTGTGCGGAACCTATACCGACAACGGGAACAAGCAGAAGACCCAGAATAGATTCCATCATGGGTGATGAATAAAGAGACGTGTTAAGCATGTGCAGAAGAAGATAAACGCAAACACCACCCCCTGCCGACAAGCCTATTGCGACAGGAACGCTGCGTCTTTCCCTTACGTCCCACACTGTAAGAGAAGCAAGAATTCCAGAAGCAGCTGAAATCAGTACAATGGAGTAAGGATGAGGATGAACAAGGCCGAGAATCATGGAGAAGATCAGGGTAAAGAAGATCGCGTGCCTTCTGTGAAAGAAAATACTGGTCAGTGCCGCTCCGAATGTGATCAGGGATGCACATGGATAACTGGTGCTATTCCTGAAGGCCAGCCATAGAGTTCCTGTGGTGGCAAGTGATATTATCCATATGACACCGAGAAGAAGAAACCTGTTGGCTGCATTCCATGTATCCGGCATAATGTCATGAATGTAGAAAAATACTATTCCCATTATTAGTAAAACAAGAAGAAGAAGGCTTATTACATGTTTAAAACGACGGTTTTCCATGTCAGTATTCTTCAGGTGATCCAGGTATTCGATAGTTCTCGAAGTCACCTGCTCGTTTGCTTCCAGAAGGACACTTCCCGCTGTTATCGTTGTATCGATATTACTGAGCCCGGCAACGACGGTCTC
>JAIOSX010000061.1 GCA_021107345.1 Candidatus Aegiribacteria sp. | reverse complement strand
TTACAAAATACTATAATGCCTTTATGGCGCCCCAGGTTGTATTATCCAACATCGTAATCTCAGTGGTAGTCAGTCTCTGGTGATAGATTGCCTGGTCATTACTCAAGCTATTGAAACTCGCAGGAAGCGGATCACTCCCTGAAGCATATCCGTGTGTATAGGAGCCGAAAGATGTAGCCTGCGATTCTCCAGTATCGAAGTAATAGGTAAGCGTACCGTCCCAGGAGACAGCAATTATGTAGTGGCTGCCTGCGTCAAGATCAACGGAAACCGGACCTGATGAATACCAGCCTGCTCCGGTTCCTGTAACTGATTCTGAATTCCGGTAGACTTCAGTATATGTACCGAACTCATCCGGGCAGGTGAAAACGTAATAGGTCAGCATCATGGTATTGCTGAAGTTAAGCCAGAATTCAGCTTCGTCCAAAACGATATCGATGTTGACCTCGTAGGAATTACCTTTGGCACGGCCTGCGCCCGATCCGGAGTTGGATGAACTCCCGACGATGTCGATAGTACGCCCATCAGATCCGGGAATAGTATTCGCGGGAAGATCCATGCTCTGTATAATCGCTGGAGAACCATCAACAATACTCATAGCATGAGAATCGCTTAGAAATCCGGTAGCTGGAAGAATGAGAAACATCGCAAGACCAGCCGGTAAAAGTATATCTTTCATTACAATCTCCTTTTATTTTAAGAACTTTTCTATTCGATGTAGCCAAGGCCTTCCATCTTTTTACGTATCTCTTCCTCGGAGTCTCCCCGGCCGGGATCCAGTGAATCAAGTTCACGTTCGATAACGTGAATCAGAAATTCCGCAGGAGAGGAATATCCGCCTGCTTCGGAGACTTTTCTTATCCTTTCGATGGTTGTGCTGTCAAATTTCAGTTTAAGCTTCCCCATTGTCCTCCAAACTTTAAATTCTGACCTTGAATACTTTTGCCCCGGCAACTGCGGAGAGAGAAGAAAAAATAAGAAATACTGCAATCCAGGACCAGTGGCCGCCTGGGACTCTGTATCTGACATCAGGCATAGTATACCATCCTGAATCCGGACCGCCATCTGTCCGATCTATTCCGCCTATCCATGGACAGAAGAACCTTTTAAGTGAACTTCCCGAATCAAAACCCCTCAGAATCCTGCAACCGTTCCAATTTCCTGTTCTTCCCACCTGAATCGATGTTCCGCCAATTCCCAGACAGTGGAGGAAATCACCCTCAGGAAGTATTCTGAAACTGGCTTCATCAAGTGTATCGATAAATACAACCGGTGGTATCAGTTCCAGCCCGGATACACCGATTTCAAAGCTGTCTCTTGCCGGAAGGCCATCTTCGAAGAACACAGTTACTGTTACAGGATCGTTTTCATCCATTGCAGCAGAGCCGTACCTCGCGTCCAGCTGACCCCATACAAGCATGAAAGGTATGGCCAGGACAAGAAGGGGCTTTAGAAGATACACAAGGTAAACAGTATTGCTCCATATGAGTTTACCTGCGAATTTCATCACGGTTACCGGGCTGCTCAGATGAAGGAGTATTCCAAGTATGCAGCCTCCCATTCTCCTTCTCAATCTGGAAATCTTCTCCTGATTTGAAACAAGCTTGAAAACCGTGATCATTCCCAGGCCTGATAACAGCGATATGAAAAGAAGACCCCAGAAATGGGGAAGCGTTCTGAATGGAACCAGCAGAACGTCTACGAATCCGTTCAGAATAATTCCGACTGTGTTCATAATTCAGGATTCGCTCACGTTGAAAATATTCCTGCCTCCTGGAGGAAGAACGGGTACACCGAAAAGAGAGGAAATGCTTTTTCCCATATCCATGAGATTCGGGTCAGGCAGTGAAAGAGGTACCGTGGATAGAAGAATGCCGGGAACCGCGCCTGGATCTACGCAGTGAGTTCCGCTCCATGGATCAAGGTTATCCGTTATTACATCCTCAGGATAACTCCCAAGAGTGGTCTCCCATGAAGATCTGTAACACCTCGCATAACCTATTATCATGTCTGGAGCATAGGGGGGGAGGGGACCAGAATAAAAATCTGAGGTGATATATGCGTTGGCTATAACTTTCCTTCCGGTGGCGGGATCCGTAACAGATTCCAGATCATGCTTTAACCTCAGAAGAAGATCAGCAACCTGTTCGGGGGGTACCGCTCCGTTCTGCTCCCGGTCGGTTCTGTTAACGTACAGACAGTTCAGTCCGAGGCCGTAGGCTGCCGTTGAAGCCCAGTCGATAGCAGCGAACATATCCTGGTTGCGAGCGTGGGGAGATGTGATGTTCGCGTAACCTTCTTCAGCAAGCCATGTATTAAGGTTGAAGGATCTGTTGAATGGCGCAAATCCGTGATCAGAAAGCACTATTATTTCCGTGTTTCCGTCTCTTGCTGAAAGAGCATCCCCTATAACATCGTCGATCTTCCTGTAAAGTTCGCGAATCGCACCCTTCAAACTTGGATTCGTACTCGCATAAAGGGGTGAATTATGATCAAGAACCCTGTAGAACATGTGTATGTTAAGATCCAGGGAGCTGAAATAGAAGAATAACATTCCATCCCTGAAGCGACTCAGTTCATGATGAAAAAGGTCCAGCCGTTCCTGCAGCACTATCCATGCCTGCTGCAGATATTCCTCGTCTGAAATAATTCCCCTTGAAAGGGCCTTGGTATCCTCCGGAAAGCCCTGGGTATAGAAGGGGCCGAGATCTCTGGCAAGATCACTGCTGAAGCTCGAAGGTTCCGAAATAGGAAGGGCAGGATTCAGCGGATCGATATTCAGCGGTGAGAGGTAAAGCTTAAGCCTTGGTGTGATCTCCTTAACGAAGAACCTTCCGATGGCGTAAACGCTGGAAATGTGTGGAATGGCATCGAACCTCATTCTTACCCATTGGCTCCACTCTCCTGCAGCCAGTACAATGCGGGAGTCCTGAATATCTATTCTCAGGGCATCGGCATCACGGTCAACCCAGACCTTTGCTTCAACTTCCATAACAGGGTTACCGGCACGCATGGAATTTTCGGGGCCCTTGATCGTACATACATAGCAGTTGTCACCGTAATCACGCACAGGTACGACTACGCCCCCTGATGTTTTATCGGTTATCGATCTTGCATCGTCTGTAAAGAACGTAAAACTTCCCTGGCTGCCCCGCATGTCGGGCGTTCCAAGTCCTGACAGTATTCTCGCCTTCCCCCTGTCCGGAGGAAAATCAACAGGGAGTTTAACCATGGTAACAGGTATACCCTCATCAGTCAGCCTGTTCCAGAAAGGCTCTCCCTTTCTCAGAAGTTCAACCTTCGCGCCTGAGAGAGGAAGACGCCAGTCGCTGATGCTGATAATCCTGTCGGGACCTGTTACCCTCGATGTTGAAAGGTAGGGTTCCCTGCTGAGAGGGTTCCTGTGAATGAAATCGAATATCCCGTGCACATCAGGGCCGTAGCCGGTTATGAAATTAGACCAGGCAACCGGACTCTGTGGCGGGTTGCTGGTTCCCAGCCGGTTCAAACCTCCCGATCCCATCAGGATAGCTGCGTTGGGCATTACTCCTTCATTGATAAAACTTCTAAGAAGGAACGGGTCCATTCCGTCTATTCCAAGCACAATTACCCGTCTGGCCGGGGATGTTCGCATGCAGCCGCCGGCAAGAAGTGCCGCAGGAGAGAGAGCGGCAAGCTTAAGAAATTCTCTTCTTCTCATTTTTCCGCACCTTCCCGGATCAGTGATTTACCTTCCATGTAGGCGGGAGCAGCGGCGCCAAGAGCCCTCAGCACAGTTGGTGCCATATCAAGTATCGTCGCATTTTCAGTATTCAGTTTCACATTTGAAGCAAGCGTACCGGGAACAAGCCTGTGATCATGACAGTGATCCCCATTCCAGTGTCTATGGTTAGGGTAGATCACTGACTTTCCGATACCTCCCGTAACACAGCTCCATCCGGATCTGTAACCCGACTCTGTTCCTATAACCAGGTCCGGTCCCATGTATACGTATGGCCCGCTGTAAACATTTCCCGACCGATATACTGCACTTATGACCCTTTCGCCTTTACCGTTTTCAAGCTTCAGGAGCTTTTCCGATATATCATCAAGAAGCCCCGAAGCCTCAATTCCCGGTTCTACTATACCTCTGCCTTCGCGGCCTCTTAGGTTCAGCATTATACCGGCCAGCCCCATTGACCACGCTCTCGTTCTGGACCAGTCAACACCTCTGAATGATGTGTCGACCGTCTCAATACCTTCTTCAAGAAAGAGGTAACCGTTCTCAAGAAGCCATCTGTTGAAATCTATACATGTATGGAAAGAAGTGAAACCATGATCTGACATTACTATCAGCATATCCTTTCTCCCCAGTCTTCCGGCTGTTTCCCCGATGAGGGAATCCATCCTCCTGTACATTTCATTAACAGGCGAACCTTTCGATGAGCCCTCGCCCCAGAACATGTGCTGTATTCTGTCCGAAGTGTCAAAGACACATACTACAAGGCCGTCTCTGGTACGTTTCAGGGCATCGAAGAACATTTTCTTTCTCTCTTCATAAATGGACCATGCCTGCTCAAGGAACGTGTTTTCGGAAATAGCTCCGTTACTTAATGCCCACGTATCCTCAGCAAGGCCAAGTGTTGCATAGGGTCCGTACAGACCGGCAAGATATCTTGAATAATGAACTGGATGGGAGATGGGAACAGAAGGGGAGAAGGGATCCACATGAACCGCAGTTGAGTAGAGAAGAGGTTTCCCCCCACTGTCCTCCGTAAGACAGAATTTCGATATACCTCTGACCTTGCTGCGACCTGAGCGGAAGAGCAGTTCAAACCAGTCCGAGAGAACATCTTTCTTCAGTTCAAGCTGCCCTTTATCAGTCCTCAGAACAGCTTTCTTCCCGGAAGTAACAAGCTCAAATGCTACAGTCGCATACTCCCCGTCAACCTTTTCGAGTCCCGGTAATTCAGCGGTCCACCTGTTCTCATCAAGTTTCTGAAGCTTTCGATGTATGCCGCCTGTAAAAGCTTCCGCCGGTTCATCTTCCGTGAATATGGTATAGCTGCCCTGGGTTCCCCGCAGGTCTGGAACACACATTCCGCTGAGAAGATGTCCATCGAACGGTTCGGGGGGATACGTGATAGGAACTCTCAGGACAGTAGATCTGATACCGTAACGTTTCAGAAGGTTCCAGAATGGTATTCCTTTTCGAAGAAGTTTCACGAAGGGTTTCATAACGGTTCTTCTGATGGGTCCCAGACCGACTCCTGACGGAGCTGTCCCGGTATGCACCGATGAGAGTTTAGCGAGATACCTCTTCCTGTCAGGTGTCAGGAAATCGAAAATACCGTGTTTCCCCGGATTGACACCTGTCTGGAATGAAGACCATGCAACAGGAGAAATACCGGGGCATGTTGTTCCCAACCTGGAAAATGTACCTGCATTGCAGAGCTTCTCAAGGTTGGGCATTTCTCCATCAGTCATCATTCTTTCTGAAATGTCCGGAGAAAAACCATCAAGCCCGAGAATCACAACCCTTTTCGAAATTCTTGAATATTCTCTTCTTCTTCTCCTGAGAAGCTTTATCACGATTGCTACAGGCCAGATGAGTGCCGAGAGCAGTGATACGAAAATTGCGTTGAGGAACACAAGGAATGATGTAACTATACCGAAACCGGCACCCGGCCCGACGTAAGCCATTGCGGACCCCGCGAACAGCAGCATAACTAAGATGAAAAAGGGAAGTCGGAACCCGCCGGTTCCCCGGTTCTCAGCAGCGATTGGAATCCTCCTGTG
>JAIOSX010000015.1 GCA_021107345.1 Candidatus Aegiribacteria sp. | reverse complement strand
TGGAGTTTCTTTTCGGGGTATACAAGCGTAACAGCAACTATCAGGCCGGTTATTGATTCACCCGCAGCAAGGAGGTGGTCAAAATTCGAAATTCTCTCGATACCGTTATTCTCGTAATTATGTGATTTTATGGCGTATATTGATTCTTCCGGGAGTTGTCCGGTAAGCATCAAAGCGGTGATGAGCCCGTGTCTTGCGGGGTCATTAACAGTCTTTTCGTAATCAAGGTCATGCAGCAGACCGGTAATACCCCATAGATCCACGTCCTCTCCCCTGTTTTCCGCCAGTCCGCGCATAACGGCCTCAGTTGCCAGACAGTGACGAACCAGATTCCTGTTGCTCAGGTTCTCTTCAAGCAGCTCAAAAGCATCATCCCTATTAATCATAGTAACTGTTCCATTTACCTCCTGAGGAGAGAAGATCACTGTTCTTACCTTTTTCTATAACGCGAAATGCCTTTCCAAGGCTGGAAGCTATATCCGATGGTATAAGGCTCCTCTCGGAGGAAGTCTCTATTGCCATATCCGCAGACAGGCCATGAACATACACTCCCAACACACCGGCATCAAAGGGTTCCATGCCCTGGGCCATGAGGGATGAAATAATTCCCGTTAAGATATCTCCGCTTCCGCCGGTGGCCAGGCCGCTGTTCCCCGCAGGTATGGTGCAGGAACCTTTGTCAGGATGGAATATCATAGTTGGTCTGCCCTTAAGCACAACAGTGATACCTGCTGATCTGGCCAGCTTTAACGCTGCCTCAGACCTGCTTTCAAGGTTTGAGGGGTCGCATTTCATAAGCTTTGACATTTCTCCGGGATGGGGTGTTATGAGCAGCGGTCCACCGTATTCCTTCAGAATTGCAGCAGGGTTATCAATTACACCAAGACCATCCGCATCAAGCACCAGTGGAACTGTCCAGTTTTTCAATATATGGGTAATGACCTTTTTCGTTGCCGTGTTATTCCCCATCCCGGGTCCGACAGCAGCAGCCTGGAAATTCTCTGGATCGGTTATACCCGCGGCATCACCCGGTAGAAAGTAGGATGAGAGCACTTCTGGAATACGTCCTGCTATGAGCTGATGTGCGGAAAGCGGTACAGAAAGGGTTACGAGGCCAGCACCGGAACGCAGAGCACCCATCGACATCAGCTGGGGTGCACCCGGCATTGTTTCACATCCGCCGACGAGCAGCAATCTTCCGAATGTACCTTTGTGACCGTCTACAGGTCTTTCGGGAAGAAGTTCGGAAACATCACAAAGACCGGGTATCATACGGTCTTTCGATTCGTCAACAGTTATACCTATACCGGCAGTAAAAATGCTTCCTGCGAAGCCGCAGCCGGGTGGAAACAGGAGTCCTGCCTTTGGGGCGCCAAAAGTTACTGTTACATCGGCGTGTACTGTAAGAGCGTCAACCTCGCCTGTTTTTCCGTTGACTCCGGAGGGAATATCAAGGGCAAGAACCTTGCAGTCGAAATCCCTGATCTTTTCAAGACACTCAGCGAATGAATCCTGAATTTTTCCCTTGAACCCGGTGCCAAGAAGAGCGTCAACGATCAGGCCTGCTGAAGATGGAAGTTGATTCATCTTTGTTGGTGAAATGACAGTTCCCCCATCATGTGCGAACCTGCCCAGGTTGGTCTGGCAGTTGTGGGAAAGGCTCCTTCCGGCAACGGTAGCAAACACAACATACACTTCATAGGACTTTTCTCTGAGTTTTCTTGCGAGTACAAGACCATCACCGCCATTATTTCCAGGACCCGCGAATATAATGATCGGACCGCTTTTTGGAGTCGCAATTTTCATGGCAGTCACAGCAGCTGAAGTTCCAGCTCTTTCCATCAGAACATCACCAGGAGTTCCAGTTTCAATTGCTCTTCTGTCGTATTCAGCCATTTCCTCAGGTGTTACCCAGTACTTCATACCCTTCCCCTATTTTTTTCAATGAGTACAACCGCTACCGCGGTAGTTTCCGTGCGGGAAACGCTTATCAGAACTTTTCTACTCCCCAGTAGTTCCTTTGATCTGCCGCTGATGACGGGACTCAGAGAGATATGCTCTGAGGGAGGTAGAACAAAATCATGCCACCTGACGCCGAAAGAAACACCAGTTCCAAGAGCTTTGAAAAAGGCTTCCTTCGCTGCGAATCGGGTTGCCAGAAAACCAGTATCCTCCTGTAGCTCCAGCTCACTGGCATTGAATATCCTGTGCATGAAACTGTTCCCGCTTCTTTCAAGAGCTTTCTCTATGCGCTTGATGCTGACAATATCAATACCCTGCGAAAAAGCAGATGTCATATAATCTTCTCCTGAAGATTGTTAATCATTCAATTATAAATACTGTAGTGTCATGTTAAGTGCCAAGTGGCGCAAGATCTAGAAGTATATTCGCTGTTCCTGGAAATTACCGATGAAGCCGTAGCCTAAATTACGATAAAAATGTGTCAACTGGTGGTTGACAGGATACTAAAAATAGAGGTCAGGAGCCGCCAATGGGAGAAAGGCTTCTTCCCGACCACCTGGCGAATGCGTTG
Organism: Candidatus Aegiribacteria sp.; assembly: GCA_021107345.1. The sequence continues at coordinate 17,211 of JAIOSX010000015.1, read as the reverse complement.
CAGGATAAAGGAGAGGAGGCCTCAGGGTTTCGATCTATAATCGCAGCAGCAGCACGTCCGACCATCACGGCATTGTCTGTTGAATGTTCCTTGACAGGGAGAAAGAGTTCCAGATTTCTTACAGAGCATTCATGTCTGAGATTTTTCCGTAGAAGACGGTTGGCGGTAACGCCGCCGGCGGCAAGAAAACTTTTCGCTCCAAGCAACTCACACTGACACATCGATTTGGATATAAGAAGATCTACAACAGTCTTTCTGAACGAAGCAGCAAGATCGTCAAGAATCGCTCCCTTTTCCCAGAGTAGTTTAGCAGCTGTCTTGAGTCCGCTGAAACTGAATTCAGGCAGTGCAGGATCCGGCATGGGAGATGGAAGAGAATACGTACGGGGGTTGCCTCTGTCGGCGGCGATATCAAGGGCAACGCCTCCAGGATAGCCAAGACCTGCAAGTTTTGCTGTTTTATCGAAAGCCTCCCCTGCGGCGTCATCCCTTGTTGAGCCCAGAAGAAGGATTTCCCTCCATGATTTCATCTGAAAAAGACTCGTATGACCTCCGGAGACAAGAAGAGCAACTGCTGGAAATGCAACCTGACGCTTTTGACCATAGTGAATATAGATATGCGCCGCCAGGTGATTTATACCCAGGAAGCGTTTCCCGGCGGCCCACGCCGCCGCCTTTGCCCATGCAAGACCCACCAGAAGAGATCCTGTAAGCCCAGGACCGGCAGTTGCGGCTAGAACATCGATATTCTCAAGACCATCCATTCCTCCCGCAAGCAGAACATCGCTTACAAGTCCGGGGAGTATTTTCATGTGGCTGCGAGAAGCCAGTTCCGGTACAACACCTCCGTGCTTCGAGTGCACTTCCTGGCTGTAAACGCGTTCCGCGATCACACTGCACCCCTCAAGCAGCGCAACCGCTGTATCGTCGCAGGATGTTTCTACGGCCAGTATGAGCAAAGGGGCTATTCCTCTTCTTCGGAGAGAATCCTGACTGTTATCTCTGTACGTATATCACCGTAGATCTTAACGGAAACAGGGTACTCTCCAAGGGCTTTAAGGTGTTCGCTTAAAAGAACCTGTTCTATATCTATCTCAAAGCCGGCCTCATTTATTATCTCGGCAATGTGCCTTTCAGTGACGCTTCCATAAAGATGCCCAGTATCATCCGCGGCTGCTTTTATCATAACATCAAAACCCTTGAGCTTATCGGCAAGCTGCTGGGACTCAGCGGATACTCTGGCCTGTTCTTCAAGAGCCCTGGATCTGTAGAGTTCGGAGGATTTGACAGCAGCAGAAGTGGCCTTTACAGCGAAATTTCTGGGGAAAAGATAATTCCTTGCATAACCGTCAGCTACATCAACAATATCACCTCCAAGGCCAATGTCTTCCACGCTTTTGATAAGAAGTACTTTCATTATTCAATTTTCCTTTCATCTATCCTGTTAAGCCTCGTTCTGAAATCGAACCATGTATCAAGCATACCGGCAATCATTAACAACCCCACGGCAAGAGGCGGAAACACAATTCCCACAAGGACTGCCAGTATGAATCCCTGGGGATAAAGGGACAGAGCTTTCCTGCAAACGGCAAGTCCGACTGCGGAGTAAGGCAGGATCATGAAGATCGAAATATTTACAGCCGCCTGCTGAAGATTGCCGCTGCCTGCAAGGTTTACCGCCAACGCTGCTATAAGAATCCAGGCTGGAACCAGGCCCAACCTCATGGAATGCTCACCGGGCAGTCCAAGCTCTATTCCCTTTCGTCTGTTTATCAGCTTTATCGCTGCTCCCGACGCGATAACTCCCCCTACGGCCCATAGAGCCAGAAGGGAGGGGAGAACGTACGTCAGAACATCCATTACAAAGAGAATCTCCGATGTACTCATACCTGCGGAACTGTAAAACTGCATAAGGGTTTCAATGCTGTCTCCTGACAGCAGCGATTGCTCCGGAAGCAGCAATGTTCCGAAAAGGGAAGCCAGTGCGGTGGCTGTCGAGGCGACCGTAACTGAAAACCGGAAGCTCCTGCCGGATCCTATGAAAGCAGTCATGAATCCAGCCCCCGTTGCCGCGATAAGCGCACCGGTGAAATCGGATATCAGAAAAACGATGAAAAGAGTTGCCAGAGCCAGAGGCAATCCGAATCTTGATTCCGGTGCAACCATCATCAACGTCATTACGGTCATTCCAACGAATGGAATCCCCATTAGAATGAGAATGATCCCCACGACAATAATGCCGAAGAATCCGTTTCCCATTCCACCTGATTTTTCTTGCATCGCGTTGGTCTGCAGTCTTTTATCTGTAGTGTTCTCTAACGTAGGGGACGAGAGCCAGGAACCGCGCCACCTTGATCGCATTTGCAACCCTTCTCTGGTGTTTTGCGCAGTTGCCGGTAACACGCCTGGCTACGATTTTTCCCCTGTCTGAAACATATCTCTGGAGCATTCTCTCATTTTTGAAAGATATTTCCATCTGCGGATTTACGCAGAAGCGGCACTTTTTCTTCCGTCCGAACTTGCTGTTCTTTTTCTTCATTCTTTTCTTTGCGACCAAATCGGTTCCTCCTGATGGTCCTTATGATCCGGATCCCAACGCCATTACGTCGGTAGCCTTAACGATCATTCTATAGTGTAATCCCTTTGACCTGTCTTCGTAAGATCTGCTCACGAGACTGCCTTCAAGCAAGACAAAGGTATCATTTGTGATGCTTCGGTCAATTCTCTCCGCCAGATTTCCCCACGCCTCAACACTGATGACGTAGGTTTTCTTCCCTTCTTCCGAGCTTCCAACGGAATACGATAACGAGTTCTCGATACTGAACCTTAATACGAAGCTGCCGTAACTGGACGTTTTAAGTTCACCTTTGTCCATCATGCGTCCGGTAAGGACAATGTAGTTCAGCTCTGGTGTTTCGTGCGAGACAGCCATGACGTTCAGAACGGGATATCGTCGTCCTGGGGCATGGAGCCCGACGCGGCATCATACTCATTACTATCAGGCATTTTTCCTGACTGTTCCTGAGGGTTGTCTCTGTTGGAAGAATCCTGACCCCTTCTCTCCAGAAACTGTATTCTCCTGGCGTTGACTTCTATACGGCTCTTCTTACTGCCATCTCTATCTTCCCAGGAATTGAAAACAAGCTCCCCCTCAACAAGCACCGGAGAACCCTTTCTGCAGAATTCACCTACCAGCTCAGCTGTCTTTCTCCAGGCGACAATGTTCACGTAACATGTCTTCTCCTGCCATTCTCCGTTCCTGTCACGGTAGCGCTGGTTGTTTGCAATGGACATCTTTGCAAGGTGAGTCCCGTTTTCCAGGATTCTTGTATCCGGATCCCGAACAAGGTTTCCAGAGATGATGACCTTATTAATACTGGGCATTCTCAGATCCATTACTGATCCCCGCTCTCCATCTCTTCTTCTTCACCTAGTTCATCATCTACATTATCCTCCCAGGAGGACAGTCCCTCTCCTTCGCTTCGGAGAGTAAGAAATCTTAGGCAGTCTTCGTTGATACTGAGGTGCTTGTCTATAGCATCTGTTACCACCTCACTGCCGTTCCACTTAACGAAGTGGTAGATTCCTTCGGTCTGTTTCTTGATAGGATAGGCCAGAATGCGGCGGCTCCATTTGTCGGAACCTTTGTATGTGCCTCCATCACCCTTGATGATCTCAACAACACGATCGTGTTTCTTTTCGATATCACCCTCGGGTATACTGGCACTCCAGATTATTACGGTTTCGTAGTCTCGCAAACCAAAAACTCCTTTCGAATTCGGGTAAGACGTTTACATCACCCGACCGGAAGGAGCACTATATACTTATCTGACTATCGCTTCCGGTCCGGTGACTTGCGCCACTTCGGGCTGCGTACTCATTTACACAGCAAACGACCCTGCAATCATCAGCAAATAATGCCTTTCAGTCAAGGCCTCTCTTCAGCTGTTGTAGAGTCTTCTGCTGCCGAAAAGAGGATCACAGGTTACATTAATACCAAGGTTTCTCAGACCGCTTTCATCTCCTGATAACGGCATATGGGAAAGGTGAGCTTCGCAGTTTCGGAGTTCGGTAAGCTTCGCCATTCCTTCCGATGCGGGTTTGAAGACGGCGGCGTTCACGCTCAGCGCAACAAGAACCTCTTCGAGGTCAAGATGAAGGGGAAATGTATTTATAGACCTCTTCAGGCTTCGTATTGATTCGATGGTGGCGGGAGAAAGAAGGTGAACGTCGCTGCTGATTTCCGCAAGCTTCTTAATGGCGTTCAGTACTACAGCAGCGGATGCATGCATCAATTTGGAACTTTTGCCTGTAATAATAGTTCCGTCTTTGAGCATCAGCGCTGCTGCCGTCAAACGATCCGAAACTCCCTCCGGCTCAATCGCAGGTATGCCTCTTCGGGCTGGCTCTACCACCGGCCTGCTCTCGGGAGTCAGACCGTAGTCATCCATGAGTAATTCAACCTTCTGAACCGTTTCCTTATCGGTAAGACCCATGACGTATTCGCAGCTGTATCGGAAATACCTTCTGATAATTTCCTGTTCGGCTGCTTTACGGACCACATGGTCATCGGTTATTCCGAAACCCACCCTGTTAACCCCCATATCCGTAGGGGAAGCGTAGGGAGATCTGTCACCTGTTATCTTCTCCAGTATCCTCTTGAGAAGGGGGAAAGCTTCCACGTCCCTGTTGTAGTTAATCGCTGTAGTGCCATAGGTCTCAAGGTGGAACGGGTCCACAAGATTTACATCGCAGAGATCGGCTGTGGCAGCTTCATATGCGGCATTCACAGGGTGCTTGATGGGAATGTTCCATATGGGAAAGGTCTCGAATTTCGCGTAACCGGCGTGTACTCCCTTCTTGAAATCATGGTACAGCTGTGAAAGGCACGTGGCCAGCTTTCCGCTACCCGGCCCCGGTCCGGTAATAACTACAAGAGGTTTCGAGGGTTGAATGTAATCGTTCCTGCCGTATCCCTCCTCACTTACGATAAGGTCAACGTCAGTAGGGTAGCCCCTGGTGTAATAATGCCTGAATACATCAACACCTCTCCTTTTGAGGCGGTTCTCGAAGGAAACGGCTGAGGGCTGATCTTCGAATCTGGTTATCACGACTCCCCTGAGGTCTATTCCCCTGGATCTGAATCCGTCTATAAGCATAAGTGCGTCCGCGTCGTAGGTAATGCCGAAATCACCTCTTATTTTTCTTTTCTCTATATCCCCAGCGTATATACATAGTATGATCTCGGCTCTATCACGGAGATTTTCAAGAAGTCTTATTTTTACGTTCGAATCGTAACCCGGCAGAACCCTGGCCGCATGATGGTCGAACATCAGTTTTCCGCCGAACTCCAGATACAGCCGTCCCCGGATGCTCTCTACCCTTGCCAGGATCTCCCTGGACTGTTCCTCAAGGTATGTGTCGTTATCGAATCCTGTTTTAAGTATCAATCCAGCTCCCTCTATATCAGATCCATGGTCATGTCATCATCCTGAGGCAAAGACCACTCTGATGTGTCCGGATTTCCGTGCCCCTGCAATAGCATACACCTTTAGAAGGCGGGCTCACGAGCCCGCCTTCTTTATCACTTACGGAATTCAGCCTGCTATCTTATCAGCATAGCCTGCCTGGAAAGCGTCCCTCCATCAGTTGTGAGCCTGATGAAGTAGACTCCGCTGGAAATTTCATTTCCTGGAGCCCACTGTACGATATGGCTTCCCGATTCAACCGTACCGTCAAGGATGGTCGCAACCATTCGACCGGATACATCGTAAACAGTGATTTCAGCAGTTCCGCTGAATGGAATGCTGAATCCAATTGACGCGTTTTCGACAATCGGGTTGGGGTAAGGTCTGGCAAGGGAAAGGACGGCTGTGGTTCCCTCTGACCCGGCAATACCTGTTCCTATGATAATCTCGCTGATGTCGTATCTGTAATCATGCAGGAATGCGCCAACATGTACTACGCCGCTTGCGGGAACCGTGATGTTGATAGTAACCTCTCCTGATGAATTGGTTATGTCTTCTTCGTAGAAGGTCATACCGGTTCCATAATTGTCAACACCGTCTGTAAGGGTAACGTTGACTCCATCCACGGGGGATCCACCATCGGTAACTGTTATCGTAACATCCTGAGTTCCCGGATCTAAATTATTCGGATGGGAAAGCTCAAGTTCTCCAGGTTCTGATGCCGTGTCGAATGTCCAGGTATCAACTGCCGGATCTCCGAACCAGATGTACATCCTTGCGTTAGTAATGCCAGCTGAGCCGTGCAGGTTAATTATAGTGACAGTAGCGGCATTTATAGTTTCGCCGATGCGGAACAGCCCGTCATCATAGAGGGATTTGTACATTTCCTTTATATAGGTATGGTTTGTTTCAGTGTAGGAGGGTGCGGTTGCGGCAAGGTTGCCGCTTGCTCCGCAATCCGCCCACTGCCAGGCCTCTGCAAGGCATGTATACGAAGCCGTATAGGCTCCGCAGGTACAAGCGATGTTAAAAACGTAAGGCATGAAAGTGTTTGTCAAAGCGTTGATGTAGGTAATGGTCCAGGCGCCTGGGGCAGCCCATGTCCACGCTGTCTGACTTCCATGCCCTCTATAGGTGACTGTACCCGTTCCGAGGTTAATGTTACTCGTAACATCTGTATTCAAACCGCCAGCGCCGGCGTAAATTTTGCAGAAGGTCATGTTGATAAGGCTGTAACTGAACCCCGCGATCTGTTCGCAGCAAAGGGTATACTTGAGGGGATATTGCTCCTGGTGGGCGGCAAGGATGGCTTCGCTTGGTATAATTCCAGGAGAATCTGTGGATCCGAAATCGTAATCCATGTATCCGTTGATGATCTTTTCTACCTGGTGTACTATCTGTGTTGAGTCACCGGTGAGACGGCCGACAGCTATCTCGGCGTAATTATCACCGTCCAGACAGGCGTACCAGTAATCTCCTAATTCTCCAGACCAGTTATAGGAAGGAAGCTCGGTGTGTGTGCCTACTATGCATGCGAAACGGGTTACGCCGGTAGTGTAGTTATCAGTTATGGCAGTTTTTATGTCAGTTGTGGTTGCACCGGATGCCGCAAGGGTTTCAACCCTTGTATGAAGCCCAAGATAATGATGGGTTTCGAAGAGTTCTGTTACCCAGTCTACAGTGTTCGCGGTACACACAAAGACGTACTCTACACCAGCGTCTCTGGAGTCGTCGGGGGGAGAAGTGTAAGGTTCAAAGACATCCCAGTTGATGACAGTTCGCTCCATAGCAGGAACCATGGAGGGATTAACCGGATCAGCAAGCCTCGAAGCAGATCCTTCAAAATCAACCCTCAGTATAATACTGCTGGCAGCTTCAAGGTTACCCGTAGAAGGGTTGTAACTGAACGGGTTTATCACTAGCCTTGCAACATTGAGCCCCGACCATATACCTTCGTTATCGACCTCTACCCATGCTGAGGGATAACTTTCGTCTCCCTGGTAAAACGCGTCGCTGATGACAAAGGGATAGGGTTCATGGGCCATGTCGATTTCGGGGGTCTGCCTGGGAAGGATCTCCATGTTTCCGTAAACCGTTGAATTAACATCTTCAATCGTTACGATTGCTTCGGTTCCGAATGGAAGGGCGAACATTTCAGTTAGAGATGGCAGATCCGGAAATCCTTCCAATCCTTGTACGTAGCATTCCGGGAGTTCAATCCTGTCCCAGATTCTGCCACCGGCGGGGAAATCGAACAGCATAAAGCCGGGTACAGATATCTCAAGTATCATATGGTTCTGGTCGGATTCAAGGACAGTTACCTCGGGAGAGTCTCCCATTGAGCCTCCGAAGGACTGCCAGCTTCCAATGCTTCCCTCTCCAGCAGCGAATACCGCTACGACGGTCAGGACCAGGAAAAAGAAAATTTTTCTCATATTGTATTCCTCCTTACAAGAGCTTATGAAGATATGATATTTCACTATACCATAATACAATAACTTAACATCATGACTTGCTGATAGTCAAGGCACCCTCCCCGCATCCATCTTGCACTATATTAAAAGAAAAATCGAAAGGAGCCTTGAAATGAAGAAATTTCTTGTACTTTTACTGGTTTGTGGTATAGCCACGGCCGGAATGAAGTTCGGCGGCAGGATCGGCTACTATAGCGGAGACGATCCCAGAACAGGTCAGAGCGCCTCAAGCGCCATTTTCGGAGGTCAACTGACTTTTCCTCTCCTGGGTCTTGTGGATCTTGAGATCAGCGGATCGTATGCCGGCAGCGAGAGTGATATTACGATGGAGAATTATCTTATCACCTATATCGAAGATGAATACGGTCATAACTTTCAGGGGAGTCCCGATAGTTTGTACGAGTATCTGGAGAACGAATGGGGATGGTCTCCCGACAGTATCAGCTCTCAGATGCTGAGCGATTACACTGCCAATTTCCATGATATCGATCTGGGAGCCACCATGAAAATTAAAATACCCATCGGAGCAATGCCCCTGAAACCATACATAGGCGCAGGCGGCGGAGTCCACATACTCTTCAGCGACGCCGATGTTCTGATGCAGGTTGTCAATGAGCAAACTGGCGGTACCGTGAGCATCGATCCCTACGACCATGTTCATCCCGGTATTCATGGAGTTGTAGGTGTTGCCTTCGAGCCCCCCATGGTTCCACTCAGCGTATTCGGAGAGTACAAGTACACCAAACCCATAGCCTCGGATAACGAGGTGGACGGGATCAGCATGTTCTACGCAGGTGTAAATCTGGGATTCTGAACCCTCAGCTGGCATTTATCACAGGTAACGCGGGACTCCTTTCCGCGTCACCTGTCCTGTCTATTCTTAATTCCCTGAAGCATCGTGCGGTGAACGGAATTTCCTGAAGCTACCACTCCTTCCGAAAAGGGGACCCATTTTTCTCCTTTGTACGAGGATACCTTCCCTCCCGATTCCTCTACAAGGAGAAAACCGGCTGCCATGTCCCAGGGCTTCAGATGCTCCTCCCAGAACCCGTCAATCCTCCCGCATGACACGTACGCCAGATCCAGCGCTGCGGAGCCCCCCCGGCGTATTCCCTGTACCCTTCCGAGGAAATACCTGAGGACATCAAGATCCATACCCGGATCATCTATGCTCCTGTGGTAGGGAAAGCCGGTGGCGAATATGCAGTCCGACATATCCTTCACACTCGTAGAAAAAATCTGACGGCCGTTCATCCATGTTCCAGATCCCCTCGACGCGGAAAAGGTTTCGTTCCTGCCGGGATCATATACGCAGCCGTACTCTACATCGCTCCCGTTCCAGTAAGCTATACTCACTGCCCATACAGGATACCCGTGAGCGTAGTTATTAGTGCCGTCAAGCGGATCGACAATCCAGAAAGGGGGTACAGGAAGATTTCCTTCCCAGCTTTCCTCGCCCAGAAAACCTGCTTTCGGTTCTATTTCCAGAAGACGTGTTTTAAGGAGCTTCTCCGAGAGCAGATCAGCGGTTGTCACAAGCTCATGTCTGCTTTTCTTTGATACTTTCACCCCGCTCTGCGCGGCAGCGAGAAGGATTGAACCGGCTTCGTGAGCCGCCTCTATAATCTTATCAATCATCTGTAACATCAGCCTTTCTGAAAATATCCTGATCCATTTACCTCGATAAGCCTTGTTTTTTCCCCTTCTCTTTGATACTTTTATTCAAACTTTTGTAGAACATACTAAGACACTAAGGCAGGGGACATGAAATGAAAAAGAAGAATCTGATATCTCTCAGCCTTTCCATCGGGTTCTCATGGATTCTGGGAGTAATTGCCATTGTGGCGGGGGCTGCAATAATAATAGTCGTATTTACAGCCTGGGAGCCCGTCAGGGTCAGCCTTGTATCCATATCGGAAGGGCTTCACAGCGCTAATGCGGCGGTGGAGCTGATTGGAAAGGATTTCGGTACATCATCCTCTCTTGTCAGCGAAGTAAGCAATTCTATAAGAAGCACGAAGGAAGTTGTTCACGAAACCTGGATTACGGTGAACAGCATCAGTCAGACCACGCAGGAGATGAGGAGGCTGGTTCTCACCGTGGGAGAAAGCCTTGAAAATCTTCCACCCACCATAACTTCGATGATAGGCAGGAACTATTTCTCTGAGGCGATATCCAGCCTGAACAATACCTACTATTCGTCGGGAGAGCTGATATCCCAGATGGAACATCTTTCCGTCACGCTTCAGCCCCTGGAACCGATCCTTGAAGAAGTTGCCAACGGAGTTGATTCCCTGGCAGGAGACCTTTTCTCCACAGAGGAAGCTTTCAACGAAGCCACAACACACCTTTCAAAGGCTGCCGAAGCTATTGAGAACGCCGCTGATTCATCAATACTTCCAATGATAGTAGCTGGCACGGGTCTTATTCCGCTGCTTGTAGGAATCTACCTGATAATCCAGGGGATTGCTTTGGGAAGGCTCTATTCCGCCACTGTTGAAACCGGCAAGGCTGATATGGAGGAAGCCGTCTGAAAGTCTTTGATATTGGTCGCATCCCAGTCAGCATGAACTGCGGTTGCTTCAACAACTGATTCCTCCGTAGGAATGCTTCCCAGCCTGACTATGGTATTGGTTTCCCTGTGCCTTATAACCAGATTCATCCAGTTGTACTGCTCAGGATACTGTTTTGCGATAGCTTCATAATTCGAAAAAAGCTGCTCGGTGCCGGTAATATCCAGACTCTCCGGATCGAACCTGTGAAATGCTATATGATACTTCATTCCCGGAAGAACTCTGTTGTAAGCTATCAGCAGCCTGCATCCCGTTGATTTAGCAAGCCTGACAGGCGTAGAGGAAGCTAGAACCGGAACCCCGAAGCTCTTCACCCAGTGACCTTTCAGCCCACCCCACCCTGTGGGGGATATCTGTATGACTTCTCCTCTTTCTATAGCATCGTATAGCCAGCGGAGAGGTTCATCGGGGAAGGCAACATGGTGCCATCTCCGGCTTACTTTCAGTCTCGCCTCCTTCAGAATTTCAGGAGCATCGGCATACCTTGATGAGATAACGTGCATCGTGTAACCTGTAATCGCCAGTAGAATGTGAAGGGTTCGTTCGTCGCCGAAGTGAGGTACAAGCAACAGAACGCCCTTTCCCTCTTTAACAGCCTCGTCAAGAAGATCCCTGTTCTCCCAGCACACAATCCCCGGTACATTTGCCCTGCTGAGTCTCGCTGAATAAAATAGGCCGAGAAGAGCTCTCTGATGTACTCTCCAGTATCCTTTGAGCAGGTTTCTAAGCCGGGTTTCGCTCGTTTCAGGGAAAACCCTTGAAAGGTGTCCCAGATAAACACCGTTCATTTTCCTGTTGCCAAGATATCTGATCGAGGAAAGAATACCCGCGAGGAATTCTGCCCCCCTGAACCCGAGAATTTTCGTCAGCCCGGAGATAGTGTGATAGTAAGTACCTCTCAGTGACAGAATTTCACCTTCTTCTCAGCTGTTCTCCCGGTATCAATTTTCAGCCCGGGTCATAGATGTGTCATTTTTGCCTGCTGGTACTATACTAAATCCTATGAAGATTCTTATGCTTGCCATATCACTTGTTGCCCAGCTTCTGAATGCGGGAAGCATTACTCTGCTGTGTCAGGAAACAATGGGAATTCCCGTAGCCAGTTACAGGTCAGTAAGATTCGTACTTCCTGAGCACCTCTCGGACAGTGCCAGCCTCCAGGGGAATATCAGTATCAGCCCGGATACGGCGTTCGTTGAACTGATACTTCTTCATATAGATGATTATCTGAGGTGGAAAAACAATGCCGGAACGGTTGATACGCTGGAGTACTTATCAATATCAACAGGCTCATTTGAAATGGAAATTCCGGGACTGGGTAGCTACGCCCTTGTTATCAGCAACAGAGGCAACTACCGTCCGGCATCGATAATCCTTGACCTTGAGATCTTCTTTGCCGGCAGTGGAGAAACCGGAGATCCCCTTCCAGCCGCCCTGAGACTGGCCCTTCTTCTTATGATGACCGGAACGGCAGCAATTGCAGTGGGAAGCGTACTGTCAAAAAATTACTATCGTAGAAAAAGAATTACTTGACGGGACGGTAAATCTCAATATACTCATATTCCGATAGGAATTGGGGGGAAAAGATATATGCTTATTTCTACAAGAAGCCGGTATGCGCTGCGTGTTCTCTCGCGGATGGCCAGAATGATGAGTAAGGGAGAAAAACAACCCGTATCCCTTGCCCTGCTCTCAGAGCAGGAACAGGTTTCTGTACGCTATCTTGAACAGATTTTCGGTCTGCTTAGAACCAACGGAATAGTTAAAGGGAAAAGGGGCCCAGGGGGGGGGTATGTTCTTGGGATGCCACCCGAAGAGATCAGCCTTTTCGATGTAGTAACTGTTCTTGAAGCTGATTTTCTCCCGACGAACTGTATTTCCGGAGAAAACAGCTGTTCTCCTGAGAGCGGCATCAGCCAGGCGAGTTGTACACTTCAGGAAACATGCGTAACCAGATCTCTATGGATGACGCTCAGGAACATGTACTATTCATATATGAAGGAAAAAACGCTTAAAGATCTTACGGAGAGAAATATCTAGGAACATATCAATGTGGAAATATTCGGAAATACTCATGGATCATTTCATGAATCCAAGGAATTCCGGTCAACTGTTGAATCCCGACGGGCATTCAGAGGTTGGTTCCCCTCAGTGTGGAGATGCCATGACCCTTGATATCCAGGTGGATGACGAAGATAGAATCAAAGAAATCAGATTTATGACCTTCGGATGTGCCGGCGCTATTGCTGCTTCCTCCGCCCTTACGGAAATAGCAAAGGGTAAGACTCTGGAAGAAGCTCTCAATATCAGCAACGATCAGATAGTGGATTTTCTCGGTGGAATGCCGGAGGAGAAATATCACTGTTCCGTAATGGGGCACGAAGCACTTTCGATGGCAATTGTTGACTTCAAACACCGAAGGAACAATACCGCTGAACATCTTGATTCCATCATTTATGAAATGCCTGAAGATCTTGCGGCAGCCGCTGGAAACGGAAGTATCAGTATAGAACACATTCATCCTCAGCGAGTTTCTGTCAGCCTTTCAGGAGGAGATGCTGCAATTGTCGCAGCAGTACTGGAAAGAGAATTACAGAAAAGGACCGGAAAGAAAGTGAAAGTGAGTGTTTCCCGTTGAAAATATATCTGGACAATAACGCCACTACAAGAATTGCACCGGAGGTACTGGACGCCATGCTTCCCTTTCTTACGGAGAGATTCGGCAATCCCTCCAGCTTCCATTCCTTCGGAAGCGGTATCGTGGAAGATATCGAGGCGGCAAGGGAGAAGGTCGCTGCTCTCATCGGAGCCAATGCCGAGGAGATAGTGTTTACATCGGGGGGAACCGAAAGCGATAACACGGCTCTCATTGGAGCAACTGCGATAAACCCGCTGAAACCGGGACTTGTTATTTCAAGAATAGAGCACCCGGCAGTTCTTGAAACAGCTGAATACATCAGGAATAAGGGGCATCCTGTTGGAATTTCGGAAGTAAACAGCGATGGAACCCTGAATATGAATTCTCTTGAAAGCTGTATAAGCGAACGGACAGGCCTGGTTTCCATAATGATGGCCAACAACGAAACCGGTGTCATAATGCCGGTTGCGGAAGCAGCCCGCAACGCTCATGAATCCGGAGCGCTTTTTCATACTGACGCGGTTCAGGCTGCAGGTAAGATCCCTGTGGATGTTGAATCAATGGACATAGACATGCTCAGTATTTCTGCCCACAAGCTTCACGGACCGAAAGGAGCGGGAGCCCTTTTCATAAGAAATGGTACAAACATTTCCCCCTTCATGCTGGGAGGCCATCAGGAAAAAGGTATGCGGGCAGGCACTTACAACGTTGCCGGTATTGTAGGGCTCGGAGTAGCGGCTGAACTGGCGATAAGGTACCTTTCGGAGGGAAACGGCAGAACAGGGGTGCTGCTTGAAAGACTGGAGAGAGGTATCCTTGAAAGTTGCCCCGGAGCGGTTATAGCGGGAGCGAATGCCGGGAGACTTCCAAATACTGCGACAGTGCTGTTCAGGGGAGTCGAAAGTGAGGCGGTGATGACCCTTCTGGACATGGAAGGAATCTGCGTTTCTTCCGGTTCCGCATGCAGCACCGGGGAAGAATCCCCCAGCTACGTTCTTGCTGCAATGGGTATTAATACTGTCGACGCCAACACAGCCCTGCGGTTCAGTCTGAGCAGATATACCACCGGCAGGGAGATCGACTATGTATTGGAAATTCTTCCACCCATCATTGAGAAGCTCAGAGAGATCTCACCCTACGCAAAATAGAAATGGTTAGAATCCTGACCCCGTCCAGGCAGCTCCTGCCGAGATACTGTATGTTTCGTAACCGCTCAGTCCCGCTCTGATGACTGCAAACAGAGATACATTGTCGAAAGCGTAAAGAACGCCGGAACCGCTCAGGCCGAAATCACGCAATGTGTTCCCGTCCATCGCGCAGACTATCTGCAGATTCTCTGTAACGTAGCTGGCGCCTCCAATGGAGAAATCCATATAATCGATGATTCTGTCCTTAAAAGGATTGCGGTCTCCGTTGAGTATGTACGAAGCTGAAGCCTGAAGGCGGAAAAGGCGGAAGGTCGTACCGGTTGCAACTCCGAATGCAAGCTCGGAACCACGGTCACGCCCCTTCTGTCCTGTTGGCAGCCTGAATTGACCTCTGAGAACAATGGCTGACCCACCTCTTGCGGTTTCATACAGCCAGGCGCATCCTGCGGTAATATCTCCAAGGACTCTGTCTTCCTCCACAGAATGAAGGTAGAAAGGAATCTCTCCCCCTATCTCAACCCCTTGCATCCATCCCCAGGTTACATTCAGCGGGAGAACAAGATAACTGTCTGAAGAGCCTTTCAGGTCTATATAATTCAGACGTCCCTGAATACGCAGACAACCCTCCTGCAGCACATCGCTTCCGGGCAGGAATACAAAGCCGCTGAGTCCTCCCTGAGCAGCCATTCCCTGAACTGGGTCACCGTCTGCAAACCCTGTTGACAGAACGGTAATAACAGCAAGAAATACTTTTATCATGATACTCCCTTATATTCGTATGGACCTGGAGGTGGATGAAGAGAAACTTCTTTTTGCTCAAACATATTTCCAGTATGAATGTACCGGGGGAAAATAATAGAAAATGAAATGGAGTGAGATAGGCCTGATAATTCTTGCGCTAACTGCGGTGGCGGGTTTGTTCTCTGTAGTTACGGGCGGGCAGGAAACCATTGAGGATGGAGGCGGAATTCCTGAGGAGACTGATCCCTTGATGCTTATTGAGCATGATTTTGCGGAAATCTGCTTCGGTTCCGGCTTCAGAGATGTACATTCGACCTCGGCGGATACTATAGTAAAGTCAATGGACCTGCTGAATACCATATCGGTACATGAGGCCAATCTTTATATAACCAGGACTCTTAGCAGCCACGGTTTCGATCACGTGGTAACATATATTGTACCGGGCAGAGGGCTTTCCTTTCTCTGTCATACCCCTGACGGAGAGCCTCTGCGGTTTGAATTGAACGATACAAGCAGATAAGGCTTATCATTAACCTTGTTGACACATTCTATTTCAGTAGGTATTCATCACTCCCTGCAGAATTATTATATTCTGCCTGATTTGCACTGGATTACTTAATCACAGAACGGCAGGTTTTGATACCAGCCGCGTTTTCTCGGTATGTCAAGGTTTTCTGACAACTGATGAAGGTTCCTCGGAGGTTATTACATATGACAAAGGTCGCCAAATGGCGTAACTGGACTTCAATAGCTCTGTTTATAGTGTCAATCTTCATGGTCTGGCCGACCCTGCGATGGTATACAATGCCTGCCAGAGAAAGGGACCGGGCGGAGGCCAGCGTTCAGCCAGAAACGGACAATCCTCATCTCAGAGCAGTACTGGACAGCCTGCAGAGCGAGGGCGGAGAGAGCCTTCTGGAGGAATACAGAGCTCTTTATCGCACCAGTGAAGGAACCATAAAGCTGGGACTAGACCTCCAGGGTGGCATGTATCTGTCTTACATGGTAATACCGACTCCCGGCCTGGACGAAGAAGAGGCCATAGATCAGGCACTGGAAGTTATCAGGAACAGGATAAACGAATTCGGCGTATCCGAACCTTCCATCACCAGGCAGGGCAGCGACAGGATAGTAGTACAGCTGCCTGGAGTGCGTGATCCCGAAAGAGCAAGGTCAATTGTTGAACGACAGGCATTGCTTGAGTTCAAGCTCGTAGCATACCCTTCCGATGAACACCCTACTGTATCCAGCGCCCCTGTTCTCAGGACAATAGATAATCTCCTGACCGGTAATGATATTGAAGAACCGGTCTCGCTTGACAGCCTTCTGGGAGAATCTTCCCGTGCCATGGATATCACTGAATTATCTCTTCAGGACCCCGACTCAGCAGTTCAGGTTGACGCTCAGGAAGGCTTTTCTCTTGCCCAGCAGGGAACTGAAGAAGAGGGCTTACCTGTTGAAATATCGCTTCCGGAGATGGAACGTCCGGGGAGTCTTGCAAGTTTAATAGAGATTGCACCTGAGGAAATAATCAGAAGCACCATGGGAATATCACCAGGAGACTGGATCGTTTATACCGGTGATAAAATGGATCAGCTCAATGACATTATCAACCGTCCGGATGTGGATTCTATAATGGTTGAAGCCAATCTCCGCTTTACATTCGGCAGGCTTGAAGAGACTCCACAGGGGTCACTCAGGACTCTGTATATTCTTCCTCGGAATATGACCCTGGGCTGGGAACGCCAGGTTGATCAGGTAAACGAGGAATACCTTCTTACCGGAGCGAATCTTACCGATGTCAGAATCCGCATGGGAAGCGCCCAGTCTCTTTCGAATAATCCCTATCTCATTCTGGAGTTTGATTCGGACGGAGCCCGGAACTGGGAGCAGATTACAGGGAATAATGTCGATAAGCGGGTAGCCATAGTTCTTGACGGCACAGTATACTCCGCCGCGACCATACGCGAGCGGATATCCGGATCAGGAACCAGATTGTCAGGGGGGTTCTCGACCGAAGAGGCAAGAGACCTTCGGTTGGTACTGAAAGCTGGTTCCCTGCCTGCAGAACTTGTAATTGCTGAAGAACAGACCATAGGGCCAAGTCTGGGCCAGCAGTCCATCAACAGAGGCATGATAGCGGGAATAATCGCGATGTGCCTGATTGCT
>JAIOSX010000366.1 GCA_021107345.1 Candidatus Aegiribacteria sp. | reverse complement strand
CATATGCTAACGGGCATGTTCACCTGGGGACTGCGCTGAACAAAATACTGAAGGATTTTATTGTCAAATCATTCACCATGTTGGGATACGATTCCCCATACGTTCCCGGATGGGATTGCCATGGAATGCCCATAGAACACAAGGTTATGGGTGATCAGGATGAAGGTGGTAAACACCTCTCCAGAGCTGAAATCAGAAATAAATGCCGTGAATACGCTGCGGAATTCGTTGGTGTTCAGAGGGAGGAATTCAAAAGACTTGGCGTGTTCGGTGACTGGGACAGACCCTATCTTACAATGAGCAGGGAGTACGAATCAGGCATCCTGAGTGCATTTGGCGAGCTTGTGAAAGACGGTTACGTATATCAGGGTCTGCGACCGATACACTGGTGCATGAAATGCGGTACCGCGCTGGCCGAGGCTGAAGTGGAACACGGAGATCATACCTCTCCATCGATCTATGTTGCGTTCAGGCAGGAAAACCCTGATGAATGGGAGAGTCGCGGTGTTCCGGAGGGTACGGAAACGGTTATCTGGACGACTACGCCCTGGACTCTACCCGCGAACCTCGCGGTGGCTCTGCACCCTTCTGAGAAGTATGTGATCGTTGAATCCGCGGAACGGCGATTCCTGGTTGCCGAGAAAAGGGCGGAATCCTTCATGGGGGATTCGGAGATCAGTGGCAGCGTGCTTCGGGAGCCTGTTTTCACGGGCAACGAGCTTGAGGGTCTTCAGATGAAACATCCCCTCTTCGAGAACAGAACTTCCCTAATGATTGTGGCCGATCATGTTACCATGGATGATGGTACGGGATGTGTTCATACTGCTCCGGGACACGGGGCTGAGGATTTCGCAGTCGGTCTGAAGTACGGTCTTGAGATATTCAGCCCTGTGAATGAAGACGGAACCTTTTCCGGGGAAGCCGGCAGGTATGAAGGTATCCATGTTTTCAAAGCCAACCCTGAAATAGTGGATGATCTGAAAAATTCCGGACGTCTGCTGGCGTCCAGGGATATAAGGCACAGTTATCCTCACTGCTGGAGATGCAAAAAACCGTTGATATTCCGGGCAACAAGACAGTTTTTTCTCAGTCTTTCGAAGAACGATCTGAAAAAGCGGGTTCTGGAGATGGTTGATGAGGTAAAATGGCATCCTGGATGGGGCTACGATCGTATGAAGAACATGATGGAGGTGCGTCCCGACTGGTGTCTTTCAAGGCAGAGGTCATGGGGCGTGGCACTTCCAGTTTTTACATGCCCGGATTGCTTCGAGCCCGTTCTTGACCACGAGGTTATACATGCTGTTGCCGAAAAAGTAGCTTCGAAAGGTGCGGACATTTGGTTCGATATGAATCCCGAAGAGTTTTTCGCTCTTGCGGGGAAGGAAGCTGTCTGCCCTTCGTGCGGAGGTAAGAATCTTCAGAGAGTGGATGATATTCTGGATGTATGGTTCGACAGTTCGCTGAGTCATTACAATGTACTTACCGAGAGGCACGGGCTTACTCGCCCTGCTGCTGTATACCTTGAGGCAACCGATCAGCACCGTGGATGGTTCGGTGTAAGCCTGATCACAAGTGAGGCCCTTGGGATGGGCAGGCCTGCTGATAACATAATAACCCACGGTCTGGTCCAGGATAAGAGTGGAAGAAAGATGTCCAAGTCCATCGGGAACGTCATATCACCATTGAAAATAATAGACCGCCAGGGAGCTGATATACTCAGGCTCTGGTTTGCAAGTGTGGATTATACTTCGGATTTCAGGGCTGAACTTTCACAGCTTGATGATGCCAGGGAGGCTTATAGAAAGCTCCGCAACACTGTGAGGTTCATGCTTGGTAATCTTGGAGATTTCGATGATTTCAACCTTGAATCCTCCAGACTTGATGGTTTTGACAGGTATATCTATCTCAGATTCAGGAAGCTCTGCCGATTCTGCATAGATGAATACAGAAAGTTCCAGTTTCACAGAGTCTATCGAGAACTCAGGAACTTCGCGGTTATAAGTCTTTCCGGTCAGTTCCTTGATATGAGGAAAGACAGGCTTTACTGCAGTGACCCCGGTTCTGAATCCTGCAGGATGACCAGACAGGTCATGGCTTACATGCTGAAGAGCCTTATTCAGCTTCTGGCGCCTCTGATTCCCTTCACAGCTGAAGAGGCGTGGTTTGCGCTTCCCGAATGCCTCAGAGGTAAAGACTCCAGTGTTCACCTTTCCCTCTATCCCGACCCCGAAGCTCTGCTGGATACCGAAGAGGATGACACGATTCTTGAAGGATGGGAGCCCTATCTGGAGGTAAGGAAAACGGTTCTTAAGGAACTTGAAGAAAAACGGTCAGCCGGAGATATAGGCGGTGGGCTGGATGCCATGGTTTCGCTTACCGTACCACAGGATATGGTCGCATCTGCAAATGGTGAGGACTGGTCAGATTTTCTGATTGTATCATATGCTGATGTTAAGGCCGGCGATGAGTTAACTGTTTCCGTAGAGAAGGCTGAAGGTTCAAAGTGCAACAGATGCTGGAAGATCCTGCCGGAAGTTGGCTCATGTGTCCCTGATGATGTATGTGCCAGATGTGCCGAAGTCCTGAAGAAGCACGAATTCTGATGACTATAACAAGAACCAGATTAGTCGGTTATATCACCGCACTGGGAATTCTGACGCTTGATCAACTGACCAAAAGGTTTGCACTTGGTGGGCTGGAACTGCATCACCCGGAAGCTGTACTTGGCAACTTCCTTAGGTTTACACTTGCCTGGAACCAGGGTGCCGCCTTCAGTATGCCCTGGGGAGGACCACTCTTCCTGACAGTTGTTACAGCAGCGGCAGCCGTGATGGTCTCCATCTTCATCTGGAAGTTTGGGAAACATTCCCCGCTTTTTCTTGCGGGCATGGGAGCAATTCTTGGAGGAGCGCTTGGGAATCTTCTGGACAGGTTCATGTATGGCAAAGTAGTCGATTTCATTGATATAGGCTTCACTGGATGGCGGTGGCCAACATTCAATGTAGCGGATATGGCTATTACATTCGGCGGCATCATTCTTGTGATCCTTTACCGTTCGGAAGCAGCTGCCGATAAGGATTTGAAGGAGGAGAGAAATGCAAGCTAGAATGACTTCCAGGACTGTTGTAGCCGTGGGAGGAAATTCACTGATCTCCTCCGGTGGAAAAAAAGGTAATCTGGATACTCATAAACTGGCCCGCACGGTCTGCGAGGAGCTGGCAACCATTGCACAGTTCCGCGGGGGTGTTGTAATTACGCACGGAAACGGACCCCAGGTCGGATTCGAACTCTTAAGGAATAAAATGGCCGCATCCTGCGTTCCTCCCGACGGAATGGATGTCAATGTAGCAGCGACACAGGGTTATATCGGTTACCTTCTGCAGCAGGTGCTTGGAGACGTTCTGGAGGAACGCGGCGTTGATATCCCTGT
Source organism: Candidatus Aegiribacteria sp. (assembly GCA_021107345.1). The sequence continues at coordinate 1,095 of JAIOSX010000366.1, read as the reverse complement.
CACGGCTCTTGTCACTCAGGTACTTGTGGCTCCTGATGATCCGGCCTTTGAGAATCCGTCAAAACCCGTTGGTCCTTTCTACAGTGAAGAGGAAGCCGATAAAATCAATAACGAGTTCGGCTGGATCATGAAAGAAGATGCCGGAAGGGGATGGAGACGTGTTGTACCATCTCCGAAACCCAGGAGAATACTTGAGCTTGAATCCATCAGAACACTTGTCAACGCAGGTCAGATAGTAATATGTGCAGGTGGTGGAGGTGTTCCCGTAGTCCGTGAGGGTTACAAAGTCAGAGGTGTCCCGGCTGTTATCGATAAGGATCACGTCAGCGCGCTTCTTTCCACTCGTCTGGAAGCAGATACTTACGTAATATCCACCGCCGTACCGGAAGTATACGTGAACTTCGGGAAACCTGATCAGAGACCTATTCACAGCGCGACACTCGAGGAGATGGAGAGGTTCGTTTACCAGGGAGAATTCGCGGAGGGTTCCATGCTGCCAAAGATCAGGGCATCCATCGGCTTTCTCAAGCACGGCGGCGAGAAGGTTGTCATATCCTCTCCGGGTAGCATTCTTTCGGCTCTTGATGGAGAAGCGGGAACAACGATTATTCATGGAGGAAGCAGTATTCAGAAATCCATTCTTCTTTCCGGTTCCAAAGGAGCTTCTTCCACCGAAGCTTAAGACATTAATTGACTTCACATTCTGCCTTAAAGAAATAGAAAAGGGGGATAATCATGCCAGCATTTTACAAAACGGATATCGAATCTGAAGCTGACCTTAAGGTATTCGTTACGGATATCCGGTCGGATGCCGATCTTGTGGTTTTCGAAACTGTAAACAGCTGGGACGCGACGGTGCCCCAGGTATGGTGTTATACTGATATTCAGAGCGAAGCGGATAAAGTGATCTGTTTCATCGATGGGAAATGGAACGCTGATATAACTATCTTCCTTACTGATATTCAGTCCGATGCCGGCTGGGTCGACTCAGCAAAATCAGGACTAATTTAAATAGGGACGGAGGTAATTAGATTTCTTAATTACCTCCGTCCCTATTACATTTTAATACAAAAGTGTGAATAATTGTATTATACT
>JAIOSX010000171.1 GCA_021107345.1 Candidatus Aegiribacteria sp. | reverse complement strand
GTGGAGATGAGCGGGATCGAACCGCCGACCTCTGCCTTGCGAAGGCAGCGCTCTTCCAACTGAGCTACATCCCCACTTCAAGTTCTGTTCTGAAATGTCTGATGTCAGACAGGTTTGAACTGCTCCATCAGTATTCACTCGATGAGGTATACCTTTCCATGACCGGTAATTTCAGTATAACCCTCGGGAGATTCGGAGTGGGAGAGCAGTATTTCAGGGTCGGTCGCCATAATGGATGAAGTCCTGACGTAAAAGACACGTTTGTTACCTCCAAGAAGAATGACGCGAGTGGGAGAATCGGTCCTGAAAACCACCTTTTCATGATTTTTCTCTTTGATTACGTAGAGTAAATCGTTTTCTGGAATATCCAGCAGCTCGATATTAATAGTTCCTGTATGGAAAGCAACTGCATCTTTCCGGATAACCATATTCTTTTTCAGTTCAACTATCAGAGGTTCTTGAGAACCGCAGTTAAGAAGAAATGTTCCTTTACCGGAAAGTTCAAGCATGCCGTCATCTGGAAGCCCCACCTTTATTGATTTTTCATAGATGGGAAGCATGGACTGCTTTACACGCACAATGCCTGATTTCATGTGAACGGTCAGCAGTCCTGATTCGGTTGACCAGGGATCAAAGGATAATTTTGCCTTCTGCTTCAGTACGGCTGTAAGCTTTTTCTTTATTTCTTTTACGGTCTTTTTTACCTCGGGTTCTTTAACTTCCGGCTCGATCTCTTCTTTCCCGGGTTTTTCAACTTCCAGCTTTGTCTCTTTTACCTCGGGTTCTTCAACTTCCAGCTCGATCTCTTCTTTCCCGGGTTTTTCAACTTCCAGCTTTGTCTCTTTTACCTCGGGTTCTTCAACTTCCAGCTCTATCTCTTCTTTCCCGGGTTTTTCAACTTCCAGCTCTATCTCTTCTTCCCCGGATTCTTCAGTCTCCGGCTCGGTCTCCGCTTCATCATTTTCGGATTCAGGTGCGTTGAAAATAGCCTCCAGCGTATTGTTTGAACTGAAAGGGTAAGGTTCCGTTTCATCCTTTTCTGCAGGCTCCGAAGAGAAGGAATGATCGCCTTCATCTTCCTCGGATTTTTCAACCTCAGGCTCTACTTCCAACTCCTCTTCCTCAGCCACGGATGATGTACCGAATATCTCATCCAGACTTGTTACAGCCTGCTTCTTCTCCGCCTTGGCATCACCGGTATCTTCAGAATCATCCTGGGAACCTTCCGAATCATCAAATGCTGACTGCAGGGTCTGGGAGGTGGATACTCCTATATTCTCCAGCAGTACCGACACGTCATCTTCTTCTTCCTCTGTTGAATCACCTGATAACCCGATATTCTTCAGGAGCCTTTCAACACTGTCATCTTCGTCAGATTCAGAATCAGCAAATATTTCATCCGATGGAACATCAGGGAATACCTGCAGTCCGTCTTTGAACTTATCCGCATCATCATCAGTGTCTGTTTCTCCGGATACGTTACCCGGGGGAGCATTGAAGATTCCTGCAAGGTTAACCCCGGAATCCTTTGATCTGGTTTCAATTCTCTTAACCGCAACTTTGGCACCGTGATGGTCAGGTTCAACATCAAGTACTACACTGTAATTGTCCTGAGCCAGCTGATATTCTCCCAGCTCTTCAAGAACCTGAGCCAGTCTAAAATTATTAATCGTGTTTCCCTCATCGAGTGTTATGAGTATCTCAAGCTGTGACCTTGCTTCAGACCACAGTTCCATGCTCATGCAGGTGTCCGCGAGAAGACTCCTGGCCCTGGGCCTGGTTCCTATCAGGGAGATTGCCTTCTGCAGCAGTTCCCTGGCCTGCTCCGGAGATTCCTTTGTCAGGTATCCTTCGGCATCGTTACACAAAGTATTGTAAGTTTCGCCAGTAAATGTATCAGACATATTTCCTCCCTGATGAAATGCTGAGCTCGCTGGCATCACCAATATTCACGAAATTCAGCAACCCTAATGGTCCCTGTTAGATAACCATTTTACCAGCCAGGGTGGCGGAGAGAGAGGGATTCGAACCCTCGAGAACGAATACACGCCCTACACGGTTTCCAACCGTGCTCCTTCGACCAGCTCGGACACCTCTCCGCAAAGACACTATATTGCAAAAGTCACCAGCAGTACAATAATAAGATCCTGGTGGTTCGGCAGGCTAATTGATAGACAATATTGGAAAAAGTGTCAACTTGCACACATTCCACCACTAATCACGCGGTGGTCGACCCGATCCGAATTCTTCAAGGTTCCTCTTTGCGACGGGAATCAGCTCAAACATCTCTTTCAGGTCAATGCATGGAAATTCCGCACAGTCAGCGCATGTAATAATACTCCGCTCCTCTGCACAGAGGCGAATGGAACACTCGTAACAATGTGAGAAATGAATACCTTCCCTCGACGTGCAGCCCAGGCAGTTAATATCATCGGGACTGATGTCCGTATTGTATATCTTAGACCACTCCTGCGCAATCTCCTTCTTGGAGTATTCAAATCCGCTTAGAGTTGCGAGATTAACAGGACATGCAGCACAGTTCAATCCGCAAAAAGCTATCTGAGGCGTATCATTCCCCATTCAGAAGCCTTCCCCTTAATTCATGGACAAACCTGGAAACAGGTAAACCCATTACATTGAAATAGCATCCATCAATCCGTTCCACAAGTAGGCTCCCATACCCCTGTATACCATATGCACCCGCCTTATCAAATGGTTCTCCGGTGGAAATATAGGCCTTAATCTCATCGGCTCCTAGGTTTCTGAACAAGACCCTGGTCTCCTCAACGAACTGCACATCGATTCCCCTTTCCGGCCAAAGGATACAAACTCCCCCGAATACAGAGTGCCATTCCCCGGACAGTCTGCCAAGCATGTCCACGGCCTGATCTTCATCACCAGGTTTCCCAAGGAGTTCATCACCCAGAGCAACCAGGGTATCCGCACCCAGCACAGGATCATCGGTGATGGAGGAGAGTATATTCTCAGCCTTCTTTCTTGCCCAGTACTGAACGATATAACCAGGCGATCCATCCATCCCTGTTTCTCTTACATTCCCGGGGATCTGGACGAACGGTATACCGGCCATTTCTAGAATGGCCTTCCTTCTTGGAGATTTGCTGGCAAGTACAAGGGGAGATCCGGAAGGGTACCACCACACTCTAACATATCCGTTCGGATGGGGAATCTATCATGATGGTGACCGGACCGTCATTTACAAGATCAATTTTCATCATTGCTCCGAATACTCCCGATCGAACCTTCAGACCCGAGTGGGATACCATCTCCAGGAATAGATTGTAGAGCAGCTCAGCATTTTCAGGTAGAGCTGCATTCATGAAACTGGGTCGCCTTCCCTTTCGGGAATCGGCATGCAGAGTGAACTGGCTTACGATCAGGATATCTCCTGCGATATCACTCAACGATAGATTCATATTGTCGTTCAAATCTGGAAATATTCTCAGACCAGTTATCTTCCTCGACATCCATTCCAGATCTTCTTCGGTATCCGATCTGCCGAAGCTTACGAGAGCAAGCAATCCAGGCCCTATTTCACCTGCGATAGTGCCCTGCGTTGAAACGGATGCTCTGGAAACCCGCTGCAGCAGAGTTTTCATGGACTGCCTTCTTCATCATCCGGTTTGTTAATTTCCTCATTGATAGAACCCGGAATACCAGCAGCTATTGCGACAACTGTTCCGGCTATACTGCCTAGAGCTACCGGCAGACCTGCAAGCTGAAGGTACCTTCCCCACCTCAGGTGTCTCACGGATCTTATCCTATAAGCTGCCAGGCGCACAATTGATCCTGAAGCAAACAGAACCACACCTGCCCAGCGGAGAACCCATGGCGGCCCGTATACTGTTAATCCCAGAAGAAAGCTGTCGACTGCACTGACAAGCAGAACAGCATAAAATACCGTATAGGGGAGGCTGGAAGAGCCCCCCCTGTACTTCGATTCAGCTGCACTCCAGAAAAGGTAAAGCATCACTGTGACTCCGGATAGCTGGAACTCCCTCGAATGCAGAGGCAATGCTCCCGGGTCAATTATGCCAAGTAACCACAGCACACCTATAAGAGCCAGTACCGCCAGTGATCTGATAGCCATGAAGTTTTTTAGAGAACCCCCGACCAGTCGTCCTCACCTGGAGTACCGCCAAGTCCGTTATTGTTACCATCAAACAGGTTCCCATACTCATCTGCAACATTGCACGAAATGAACAGTGTAACCGTTCCCGTAGCAGTACGCGATAATAGGCAGTTGACTGCAGATGGATCCGCACCGGTTTCAAAGACGATGGGAATGGAACCATTATCGTCGGTTACCTGAATGTTAGCTGCGATGAACGTTGCATCATCCATTGCTACATCATCACCGGTCAGACTCTCTTCAAATTCTATTCGGACGGTAGTATTTCCGGGTAGTAGATCCGCCTGAGACACAGTAGGAGGTGTATCGTGGGTCGTGGAATCATCTTCTATCTGGAAATCCCATACAAAGTCCGGTTCATCAGGCCAGACGTATCCATCATTGTTAGAATCAAGGAAGTTGCCTGCAGAATCAGCTACCAGCGCAGATAATCTGGCTGTGTATCTGGTTCCGTAGGAAAGGTCATTAACAGGCGTAGCGATGATCTCGGCACCTGTCGCAGAAACTATTTCGAGATTTATCAAAGTTGAATCTGAAGTTCTTACCATAGTGAAATTGTTAAGATTAAGCTGCGAAACATTCATGGGACCATTACTGAAGAAAACCCTCACATTGGGGTTTAAATTACTTAACCCACCTACTCGGGGAAAAGCGCCAGTAATAGCTGGAGGAGTTATGTCTTGCATAGCTGCAGACCCGGCAAAGAACGCGACCAGTCTGTCATTCCATGGAGCACCATCGTACAGTCCATTGTGATTTGGATCAAGTTCATTACCCAGCATATCCTGAATACTCCCGGCTGTAACCGTTAGAAGGTACGCAGTATCGTCGGAAAATGTTCCAACCAGAACGGCTGTTCTATCCTCGGGATAGTAGCTGATACTTTCGAATTGAACGGAACCTGTTCCCCCGTCCGTTTTAATCATTTCAAATGCTGCGGCATTAATTGACGAGGGATCGATATCCTTATCAAAGCTCAATATCACCGCATCCTGAATACGATTTCTTTCAGGATCCAGGTCGTTGAACTGGAAATTACCAGGCCCGCCGCTTTCAGTTCCGGCAACCTCGATATGCGGATATTCGTTTCCGCCTTCTCCGTGTACTTCAGTATCGGCTTTGAAGGGATTGTCCTGTACGCACCCAAGAAGAAGCAGGAGTACAATCGAAATCCCTGCTGTTATCCATTTCATAGTATATCCTTCTTCCATTAACTAGAAAGACAGTGTTGCTGAAAGGCGCCACTGGTTCAAGCTGTTTCCAAGACCCATCAGATCGATCTGGATAATATCGTTTGGAGTATATCCAACTCCATAGGAGTAAGGTATTTCCGTATAGTTATCATCGGTTTCAACAAGGGTTCCGTCTATTGTTTCAAATGGGCTTTCAACGGACTGCTGCTCAGTGCCGTCGCCGTATACAACATGCGTGACTAGTGGAGATGCTTCGATCAATGATGTGGTTTCGGTTTCCGACTCCCACACAAATCCCGGGCTTGCTCCCAGCCGTGCAAACACTTTCGGAAGAACTTCGAACTCAAGTCCTACAGGAATCGATATCCTAGTGATACTCTCCGTTGTAATCGTTTCATCCGTCTGACTCCATGTTGCGGTAGAAACGTAATCATCCGGATCTGCGAACTCGGTGTCTCCGTCGGAGTAGGTCTCAATAAGGGTATTGCTGGATCGATTATGCACGGTACTGCTGAGGTCATGCATATAGAATCCCATACCCATGCTGACTGTGAATCTCTCGGAAGGATCAAATGTCAGTTTTGTTCCGAAAGCCAAGAGATCATCACTGATGTCGATATCGGTACCGCCGGAGCCGTTCATATCGATAATCGTGGAATCAATGAGTGAAGCTATTGATACGATATAAGATGAATCCAGACTGATCGAATACTGATCT
>JAIOSX010000304.1 GCA_021107345.1 Candidatus Aegiribacteria sp. | reverse complement strand
GATAGAAAATTCTACTCCGCAGCTGTTCTTTATTGCTGTGGTCGCATCGCTGCACTGCCGCAGGCATACACAAACCTGAAACTTATCGCTTCAGCTGAAGCCCCTTCACAGGTTCCTCGACTCCGACCCGTCAAGCTTCTACAAGAGAAGAATGGCGGAACATAGTTTCGATATGATAAAAGTCTAAAATTGTAGAATACTAAACGTAAAGCATTCTTAATCAATAGCATAACACTTATGGCTCATAAATTGACTTGAAATGATATTGATTGCATCTTCTTACGAGAATCCTTAACGGAATATCGAGAATACCGGAAGAAGTCAGCAGGGAGACCTTTCTATCTGAGCAAATGGGACTCTGGAAAGTCGAGGGAACAATGAAGTTTGTCATGATTACATTCGTGGTTCTGTTAATCTGTTCGTGTGGAGATGATTTCGAGGAATCCAATCCAGTGGAATCCGCTGCTGCGGATACCCTTCATTACCTTGTACCTTATGACTCTATCGGCGTGGGCACTGGTAATTCCTGCTACATATTTGGCGATGTCCTTGAATGCTGCGTTTTTCCAGACGGTAGTATCGGAGTACTGGACTGGTCGATAACAACGGTGAAGTTTTACTCGCCTGAGGGTGAGTACATCCAGGAGTTCAGACCGGAAGGTAATGGTTACGGTGAGTTTAGAGGATTAAACAGACTGGATTGCGACGATTCAGGTATCATGATGCTCGCGGACTTGTACGGAGGTAAACTTGCCTGGTTCGACCGGGAGTTCTCACTCATCGAAGAGTTGGTGTTCACTTCTCAGGAGGGTGTAAGCCCACGATGTGTCTATCCTCTTTCAGATATGGGATTCATTGGCTTCACACCCGTCTTCCAGTATCCTGATTCCGCCGGTTGCGAGATAGCGCTGTTCAGAGGTTCTGATAATCCAGAAATCATCTACAGGAGGAGAATGGCCTTCTACGATCCCAGCGGCAATTATCAGAAAGCAACGTTTATGGTATTCACAACGGATCAGAATGGAAGGGTTTACATCGCTGACAGGTCGGAAGATACCTTCAATATCGCTTGTTACTCACCCGAGGGGGAGTATCTCTACTGTATAGAGCGTCCTTACGAGCCTGTCCGGCGTCCTCAGGAGGAGATAGACAGCTCGTTTGAATTTGCAAGGCAGAACTGGATAGAGAGAAATGGAAGTGCTGAAGGATTCAACCTCGAGCCCACCGAGTACCATCCTTCCGTACACACCATGATGGTAGATGGCAGAGGGCGACTCTGGGTGAAGGGGGCTGGCGAGGATAAAATCTTCCATGTCTTCAGCGATACCGGAGAGTACCTGCACGATTGCACGCTGGTTGTACCCGATTGGCAGGAAACAGACGGCTGGGCTGTTAATATCGGTCCGCGCGGTATTGTCGCCAACACACTTTACCCTGAGCAGTATCCCGTTGTGTACATGCTTGAGGAAGTGATAGAGGTGGTTCCCTCATCTGAGTGAGGATTCAGTATTCCGTCCGGTCAGATTCAGTTGATAAATGTTCAGAACTAAATGTCCCTTGTTGCTTGGAGGAAGCATGAAAACACTCATTGCAGTAATGCTTACTATTTCTTGTGTGGTTCTGGCAGATGAGATCAGTGAGATCAGGGAATATTACAACGAGGTTATAGAACATCTTGATGATGAGTACGGCCTGTACAGGACCGAGATATCCATCAATACGGAAGGTGGCATTTATCCGGCCATAGGGACTTATCAGGAGAACATCACATTCTACTGGGGCAGTGAAGGTGGTTATGTTTGGCTTGTTCTGGTCACATGGACCGGGAAATACGCATCCCGTCGAGAATACGGGGAAGTTCTTTATATCGAACCTGAGCCAACCTGGGAGCATGGAATTGAGGAGGTGGCGTTTCAGTACGTCTCATCCCATGGCTGGGACGGTAATTATAGCGAGTATCACTGGTGGTATGCAGGCGGTGAACTTCTTCAAAGTTCTGCTTCTACTGCCTATCCAGATGAAGTTGTGGAGTTCATTCCCGAAGGCCCTGAAGCGTATGGATACGTCTACACTCCGGAGGAGCTGCTTGAGCTGTTCAGAACAATTCACTAACTTCCGGAATCGGCGATAGACAGCTTCCTGTAACTTGTTTCGATTATCCGCTGTATACCGGTGCTGTCGGGACTCTGAAGCTGTCAAAAGGTATTTCAGTACTTGACGCACAGGATAGTATACATATGTTTACCCCTGTTATCGATTACTTTCACTTTGAAGAGGGGAGACAATAATGCACAATGACTGCATGAAGAACGGTGCCTTCGGGTGGTTCGAACTCATGACAACCGATGTAGAAGCTGCAAAAACATACTACAGGGGTCTTTTCGGCTGGGAATACGAAACTGTTCCCATGCCCGGATCCGAGTACACCATGATAAAAGTAGACGGCGATGCTGTTGCCGGTATCATGGAAATGCCGGCTGAGTGCCAGGGAATGTCCCCATCCTGGGATATCTATATCACAGTTGACGATGTGGATGCAGTGGTGAAAAAAGTTGTTGACCTGGGTGGTAAGATACTCAAGCCGGCCTATGATATTCCCGAAGTAGGAAGATTCTGTGTATTGAAGGATCCTCAGGGTGCTGTGCTTTGTGCCATGACCTACATTAAGAAGTAACCTAAGAGCCTGCTCGGGCTCAGAAGGCTGGTTGCCCCATATATAAGGGCAACCGGCTTCTTTATGTGCGCCCGGAAGCGCACTCACTCGGAGGTGAGAGTTCCTCTACAGGTCCGGCAGCGGGAACTGTTAGCCGGACGGCAAGGGTGAGGTGAGATCTGAAGGAAGCCGCAGGCTAGAAATGAGAGCAACCGAGTTTTGACTTAAATTCTGATTTGACAACTTTGACTATTCGTGGTAAAATATGCAAGGTTGTATACGGATAATGAATGACCGAAAACGAAAGTAGCAAAAATGTCCACCCGGTTAGTTATCCTGGGCTTATTGCGAGAGCCGTCGCTGTATGGCTACGAGATCAAACAAATTATTGAGGAGCGCATGGGCGACTGGACCTCCATAGCCTTTGGCTCAATCTACTTCGCACTGGGCAAACTGGCCGAGGAGGGGTTCATCGAAAAGGTCGCCGCCGAGCAAGAGGGCAGCCGTCCCTCGCGCAGCATATACCAGATCACCAAGGCCGGGCGGGCCGAGTTTTTACGTCTGCTGCGGGTTGTGTGGAGCGAGGTGGAAATCCGCCACTTTGCTTTTGACATAGGCCTCTTTTTCACAGAGACGCTGCCGGTCGAGGAGATGAAAGGCTACCTGCGGAGGCGGATAGCCCAACTTGAGGCCACCTTCCAGCACGTCACCATCCACCGGGCCGAGCAATTGGCGCAGAAGGATATGCCCCGCTCGGCGGCGGTCATCTTTGACCATTCGCTGGCACACTTCCAGGCCGAGTTGGATTGGACGCGGGATTTGCTGGATAAGGTGGAGCGGGGGGAGTATCCTTGAAGCCCCTTTCTCTTTTTTTAATTTATAGTACAAGATTGTATATTACAGATTGTATAACAATGGAGCAAAACTATGACTTTAACTGTGAACAAAGCAACGATGCCTGACAAGAAGCGTCAACTGACCATTGCATTGGGTATCTATTTGATCTATACACTGCTGTTGCTGATCGCCAACGTCTTGAACTATCTCGGCGAGAAGAATGGAACGCTGGAGATGATGGAACCAATCGCAGGCATGCTCATTGGGCTGCTGGCTATTCCAGTCTTTTCCATTGCCCTGCCCCTGTGGCTGGCCAGAAAATGGAACCTGGAATTCTCGTTCTGGCCTCGGCGCAAGAACTGGCTGCTGGGAG
>JAIOSX010000346.1 GCA_021107345.1 Candidatus Aegiribacteria sp. | reverse complement strand
GGAACAGAAATTATCTTACAGGTATTCCTCCCGAAGTAATAAAGCAGGAAGCGGATATTTGTGCCGAGATCCTCATCCAGAACTATCTCCGTGAGTGGACACTGCAATCCCTGTGCGAACTGAGGAATGCAGGATGCGAAACTGTTCTCCTTTCCGCTTCCCTTGAATACATCGTGGCCGGTATAGCTGAGAATATCCCCGTTGATCACGTTCAGGCAAGCATTCCTGAGATAGTGAATGGAAGGTTCACCGGGCGATTGAAAGATCTGCGTCCCTGGGGAAGAAACAAAGCGAAATTGATGAGGAGACTCTGTTATCAGAAAGAGGTAAATCCGGGGAACTGTGTGGCCGCGGGAGATTCCTGGGCCGACAGGTTCATAATGAATGAATGCGGCTGTTCAGTTGCCGTATGTCCGGACAGAAAACTGAGAAAATTTGCCGTGAGGAGAAACTGGAGAATCGTGGAAGGCAGGCACACCAGGTGGGCATAATGAACCCGGGTTGTAAAGCCCTTGGGGCGTTTTCAGGAGGGCTGGACGGAATGCTATCGGCCCTTCTACTGAAATCCCAGGGAATAGAGGTGGAACTCGCCACTTTCTCCAGCCCTTTTTTTTCGTCGGAACCCGGGAGTAGTGGAGCTGAACAGCTTGATCTTCCCTGGAGGGAAATCGATTATACCTCTGAAATATTGAATCTTTTAAAAAAACCTCCCAGTGGATTCGGTAAGAACCTTAACCCCTGCATAGACTGCCATGCGGGTATGTTCCGGATCCTTGGCGGTATCGCTGCAGCCGAGGGGCACGATTTTATCTTCTCAGGAGAAGTCGCAGGACAGCGGCCGATGTCTCAGAATAAAAACTCCCTGAACCGGGTTGCCCGATTATCCGGTTATCAGGAACTGCTTCTGCGCCCTCTCTCCGCGAAACTTCTCGGAATAACCGAACCAGAACGAACGGGATTGGTTGACAGAGAAAAGCTGCTGGATCTTTCGGGAAGAAGCAGGAAGCCTCAGATGAAGCTCGCGGAGAAATATGGGATACAATTCATTAATCCCGGAGGAGGATGTCTGCTTACCGATCCAAATTATTGCGGAAGGCTTTCGATTCTCATGGAGATACCCGGGCTTTTCACGGCAGGGAATGCAGGATTGATAAGACACGGCCGGATGTTCAGGCTTTCTGAGGATACCATAGGCCTTGTGGGCCGTGACGAAAGGGATAATGCCGGACTTGAATCCCTGGTGAAGGACGAGATCACATTTGCCCTTGAAGACAGGCCGGGCCCCACGGGAGTCCTCATTGGAGACCCTGAAAAGCTTCCTGAACTCATTGCCCTCGTAAACCGCTACGCCGGGGTCGTATCTTGAATTCAAACATTTTGAAATATTATTATTGAATACTAATGATAATATGTAAGTTTGAATTCTGTAAGCTCCTTCATTACTTGACATTCTGAAAAAAATGAATATTAATTCCCTTCCACTCAATCGAAGGGCACCATTATGAGTAAGATCAAAAGACTGTTTCAATAACTCAGAAATCGCCTGCTCCACAGCAGCAGGTCAGACTCTAATCAGTTTCAAGAACAGATATTGATCCCGGGATAACCCGGTTTTTACAGGAATAATGAGATGCACTTTCAATTTGACGACACATATGATGACTCTTCGATCAGCAAAACATCCACCTTTGGTGTTATAAGGAAGATCTATCCCTTTCTTAAGCCCCATAAAAAATCATTTGCAATCGCAACTGTTCTGCTCTTCCTGGCCGTCGCAGGAGAACTTGCGGGACCTCTTATACTCCGGATGGTTATAGATACTGCAATTCCGGATAAGTCGGTACGAGACATTGTATTCTACTCTCTTCTGTTTGCCGGGACATTCTCTTTTGCCATGGTAATGTCCTACCTGCAGGTAATGATTACAACAAAAGTAGGACTTTCGGTGGTAAGGGACCTGAAGGAGAAGGTTTTCCGTCATATGCTTTCCCTTTCGCTTTCCTTCTTCGACAGGAATCCCACAGGGAAGCTGATGGCTAGGGTTGAAAGCGATTCTGAACGTGTGCGGATGCTGTTCAGCGATGTTTCAATGGCGTTGCTCAGAAACATTGCCATGGTCTGCGGAACCCTTGGAATAATGCTGGCAGCAGATGCCGCAATAACAAAGTGGGTAATAATCCTTCTATTGCCTGTAGCGCTGTTGACTATGCCGGTTTTGAAGAAAATGAGGAAACTCTACAGAAGGGTAAGATCAGCCTACGCGCGGATATCCGGGTTCATAGCCGAATACGTGAGATCGGTTCCGGTTCTTCAGGTATTCGGTGCGACAGGAATGGCAACTCGGAGGATTCATGACGAAGGACAGCGCTTTCTTAATCGCGAAGTTGAGGCTTACTTCTGGGAGTACGGATTCTGGAGTTTCCTCGGCAGCTGCGAAATACTTGCTGTTATTGTTATTCTTCTTTCAGGCAGGGCCGGAGTTATCACCGGTACCGTAAGCGTTGGCACGGTAGTCATGTTCGTTGAGTACACAAGACGTCTCTTCGGACCGGTTGTAATGTTTTCCGAGACACTGAACATGGTTCAGAGGGCAGCTGCTTCCGCAGAGAGGCTCTTTGATATTCTCGCCACGGAAACGCTTACTCCGGATGGACATCTGGATGAAAAGGATTTCCCTGACGGATGGGAAGAAATCCGTTTTGAGGGCGTATGGTTCAGGTATCCGGAAGGAAGTTGGGTTCTTAGAGATGTAAACTTCACAGTAGCCAGGGGCAGCATGGTTGCTCTGGTAGGCGCAAGCGGTGGAGGCAAAAGCACTATTGTAAGCCTGCTGCTGAGATTCTACGAGCCTTCCGAAGGTAGAATCACCATAGACGGGATCGACATCAGAGACTTCCGTCTGAGTGTCTGGCGGAGCAAACTGGGGCTGGTTCTACAGAATGTGAATCTGTTTTCAGGAACTCTATCCGAGAATCTGACGGTTTTCAGGGAAGGAATACCCGAATCCAGTCAGATGAAAGCTCTGAAGGTAATAGAAGCCGAGGACATTCTGGAAGTTATTCCCGGGGGATTGAGTGGCAGAATAAGCGAAGGCGGACTGAATATTTCAATGGGTCAGCGTCAGCTCATCAACTATGCCAGAGCTGTCCTTAAAGAACCTGAGATACTGGTTCTGGATGAAGCCACTTCATCGGTTGACCCCGGAACAGAGAAGCGGATTCAGAGATCAACGGATCTTATAGTGATGAACAGGACAGCGCTGGTGGTCGCCCACCGTCTGAGCACTGTTACCCATGCTTCAAAGATTCTGGTTGTGCAGCACGGGGTAATAGCGGAAGAGGGAACGCATGAAGATCTCCTGAAGCATGAAGGAATTTATGCCGGTCTATGCCGTCTGCAGTTGCAGGGGGTTTCAAATGCCTGAGTACCGAGGATATCTTAAATGGATAATGGGCTTCTGGAAGCCTCATAAGAAGCACCTGGTAACTCTGGTGTTCTTTACCCTTGTATCCAGTGCCGTAGCATTGAGTTTCCCTATGGTCTTCCGCTATCTGCTGGATAATGTACATCAGGTTCTGGGCTCCGCGGGAAGCAGCAGTGAATTTCGGAAGATTTTAATAGTTCTTGCAGTACTGGCGTTTGCCAGGTTCGTAGCGGGTCTGTATCCGGGGGCAAGAGCATGGCTGAACAGTAAGATCGGCCGTGATATCAGAGACAGGGTTTTCACAAGCCTGATGAAAAAGGATTACAGATTCTGGAATACATTCAGGCCCGGAGATCTTACAACCAGGCTTACCGATGATATAGTAGACTATCCTCGAATAGCCTGGTTCAGCTGCTCTGCGGTTTTCAGAGCGCTTGAATCATCATCAAGACTGGTTTTCTGCCTGGGCGTGATGTTCATCATGAGCTGGGAACTGACACTGATAGCACTGGTTCCTCTTCCGGTGATGTTCCTGATATTTACCCGTGTTGAGAACAGGTTGGGCAGCCGGGTTGAGGCAAGTAGAAAAGCCACAAGTCATACCAGTAACCTTCTGGACAGTACATTTGCCGGTATTCCAATAATCAAGGCGTACAATGCTGAGGAAGGTCAGGCAGGAAGGCTTCGGAGTCTGCTTGATGAAAGGCTGGATATAGACCTTTCCATAACCCGGCTTATCATGATTCTTCATGGAGTATACAGCGTCATCGGTCAGGTCGGGAAAGTAACGGTCATGTGTATCGGAGGACTATTCGTTATCTGGAACCGCATCGGCATAGGAGAATTCTATGCTTTTTACGTCTATCTCGATATGCTCCTTGCACCAATGATGGACATTCCCAATCTCTTTGTAACATCAAGACAGGCTTTCACATCAATAGACAGAGAGATAGAAATTCTCGATTTTCCCGATGCTCCCGAAAGAGATGGAATAAATGGAGAAGGGGCTGTTTCAAGCCTGAGGCTGGAATCAGCAGGCTTCAGGTACTCCGGAACCGAGGCAGGGATTACAGGGTTTGATATCCAACTTGACAGCCCCGGGATGTTCGCGCTTGTAGGTGAGGTGGGAAGCGGGAAATCCACTGTATTGAAAATGCTCACAGGCTTGCTTCCATGCACAGAGGGGAGAATTCTGTACAACGGAACCGATCTTGGAAAAATGTCGGAACAATGCCTTATCTCCGAAACCGGCTACGTGCCGCAGGAATCAGTTCTCTTCAGCGAATCGGTTGGAGACAATGTCAGACT